>JASHWZ010000195.1 GCA_030043865.1 Thermoplasmata archaeon
TCTCTCGCTGCTTCGCGGCGAGTTGCTGGGCGATGGTCGGGGGAGGGCTCACCGCCCGAGGTGGGGCGCTCCCCTCGCTATAAGCACCTCGTTCGAGTTGAGCGGTGACTCCGCGACCGACGGGGCGAGGACCCCGGCGACGGGCTTATTCGGACCCGACCTCGTCCGGCGCCGATGAGTCCCCGACGTAGGTCTCCTGACTGGTCGCGATGGTTGGAGCGTTGGGACCTCCAGCAGGAGTCGTTCAACCCGACCCGCGAAGCGCGGTTCACCGCGATGATGGACGTCCTCGAGGCGAGGCTGGGGCGACGCTTCACCGTCCTCGATCTCGGCTCGGGTCCCGGGTCGTTCAGCGCTCGGATCCTCCGGCGGTTCCCGGCCGCCCGCTCGGTCGCCGTCGACTACGACCCGGTCGTTCGTCGGATCGGCCAGGAGGCGCTCGGGGATTTCGCTGGGCGACTAACCTGGGTCGACGCCAAGCTCGGCGCCCCCGGCTGGCGGTCCGCCCTTCCGATCCGGCGGTTCGACGCCGCGGTCAGTACCACCGCGCTGCACTGGCTAGCGCCCGCGCAGCTCGGGAGGCTGTACCGCGACCTGGCCCGGCTCCTGCGGCCCGGCGGGGTGTTCCTGAACGGCGACCACCTGGCCTGGGACCGGTCCGACCGCGACCTCGCCCGCCTCGGGCGATCGGTGATCGACGTCTACCTCCGCCGGCGGCGAACCCCTCGCCGGGAGGAGTGGGCCGATTGGAAGGAATGGTGGGAGTCGGCCCGCCGGTCGCCCGACCTACGGGAGGAGTTCCGCGAGCACGATCGGCGGAATGCGGGGCATCCGAAGGAGCAAGACCTGCCGCTCTCGGGTCATATCCGGCGGCTGCGGACGGCGGGCTTCCGCACCGCCGCCGTCGTGTGGCAGGTCTTCGAGAACCGCGTGCTGTTCGCGGTCCGGTAAGGGCGATCTACCCGTCACCGGGCACCGGGGCTCCGGGCCGGGCCGAGATGTCGCGGAGCACGGGGCGGAACGGTCGCCATCGTGCGGACTCGACCGGGTCGATCACCACCTCGAGGAGTTGCTCCTCCGGTGCGAGTTCGACTCCGTCCACGTCCCGTCCCGGGATCGCCTCCCCACGGGCGTCCCACGCGCCGGAGCCGCCCCCAAA
This sequence comes from Thermoplasmata archaeon, assembly GCA_030043865.1. Lineage (GTDB taxonomy): Archaea > Thermoplasmatota > Thermoplasmata > Lutacidiplasmatales > UBA184 > Lutacidiplasma. Next base: position 1,160 of record JASHWZ010000195.1, read on the forward strand.
GATCACGCCGTCCTCCACCCCCACTCGATTCACGAACACCACCGGAAAGCCGTTCTCGATCGCTCGCGCCGGCAAGAGTCGCGCGAACAGCGGCCCGCTCGTCGTGGGCGACGCCGAGACGATGACCAGCAGTTCCGCCCCCTGGAGTGCCAGGCTCCGAGAGACCTCCGGGAAGAAGGCGTCGTAGCAGATCTCGAGGCCGATCGAGCGGGCCGCGACCGGCACCGGTCGGCTCTCGTCGGTCGGCGTGTAGTGCGCGCCCTCTTCGAACGGGCCGAAGGTCGGGAGGTACCGCTTGACCTGGATGTGGACCTCGCCGTCGGGGCGGACCGCGAGCACGGCGTTGTGCACTTCTCCGCTGCGTTCGCGCGAAGCGAGCGGGGCACCGACGATGAGGGTCGCGCGGGAGTCGTGGGCGATCTTGCGGAGACCCGCCGTCATCGCGTCCCCTTCCCGAAGCGCGAGCCGATGGACGCGGTCCCCGATCCGGTAGCCCGAGAGGTAGAGCTCGGGGAAGATCGCGAGTTCGCTCGGCGCCGCGGCCGTCACGGCGCGGATCCGTTCGAGATTCGCCGCGAGATCCCCCGGGCGCGGGGCGAGCTGGGCGAGGAGGAGTCGCATCAGTAGAAGTACCGACGCACCGAGATAAGATAGACGAACAGCAGGATGAAGACGAGGAAGAGTACCGTGATCGACTCCGTGAAGAACAGGTACGCCGTCGTCAAGAAAACCAGCACGATCGTCGTCCAGAGCGCCCAGGTCTCCTGGTTCCACAGCGCGGTCGCGATACCGAGCAGCGCGGCGCCGAGGATCGCGACGATCGCGGCGCCGTAGATATCGAGCGACGGGATAAGCTCCAACGACGACGGAACGAACGCCCCGAAGTAGCTCGCGAGCACGTAGAGTATCCCCGCGAGGAGGAGGACGAAGGCGAAGATCGCGATCAAGACCGAGATGATGGCGACGCCGATCGGACGCTGCGGCACGAGCGGGGTGGGCTCCCAGCGGGGCGGGAGCCGGTCGAACGTCACCGGCGTGTCGGCGGACGCTGCGGCGGAGGAGCTCGAGCTCATGGGCCCACGGCCAACGAACGAGCCGGCGGTGAGAATTTGTAGGTTGCGTTCGAGGCGGCGAGCGGGTTTAGTCCCAACGACGGTGCCCCCGGCCGGGGGCGGCGCCGGGGTCCGAGGACGGGGATCCGCCTCGGTTCACCGCAGTACCGCGTACGCCCGAGGGTCGCGTCGCTCGTCTTCCTCAATCCGCGAAGGGATCGAACGTGTCGCGTCGTGCGATCTCGCCCAGCGCGGCGCGCTACTAGGTCGGAGGGTCCCGACAGACCCCGGAGCCGGGTACGACCTAGGAGGCGTGCGGGTGTCGATGCCCCGTCTTTCCCCCCGCGACCGCCGGGGTTCCCAGCGAGTACCGGCCGAACGCAATGCCCTTGACTCCGCGCAAGTCCTCGGCGGCGTTCACCACTTCGGATCGCCTCCCTACGAGACCGATGAGCTGCATGCACGAGCCGCCCTCGAGATGGACGTGCGAGGACGACCGGACGTGCTCACCCCAGCGGTGCTCCACCGCCGTCAACCTCCGAAGCACGTTGGGTGCGTCGTGCCGATAGATCAGCAGAACGCTGGCCACCGAGTCGGAGTCGGGATCGCCGAGTTCGTGCTCGGCGAGCTCCTTGCGAATCAGGGCGCGGAGGGCGTCTGATCTGCTCGGAGAATTCCTCGCCTTCACCCAGCTGTCCAGGAGCGCGAGGAGATCGGGCTCGAGCGAGACCCCCAGGCGGACGACGTACTCACCCTGGCGTTTCCGCCCCCCCGGAACCCGGGCCGGCCCAGCTTGAGTCTGCGAAAGCCCCCGTCGCGCCATCTCGCCGGTCCCGGTCGCGCGAAGTCGGTTCCGCAGATAACGGTGCGGAGCGCGTCCGTGTCGTCCTCATTGGCGAGTGTTACGTATGCGGAAAACGGCACAATCCCTTATATCCCGCGGCGCTTGGGCGGACTCGTGTCTCTGGCATCGTCGGAGATTTCGAACCCCCTCACCGAGGTCCGGAATCCGATCGTTCTTTCCCGAGCGGAGTGGGTCAAGGTCACCCTCATCTACGCGGGCATCGCGGTCGCGACCGGTATCGGGATCTACGCGACGTTCTGGGTGGGAACCCAGTACGGCATCTTCTGGGGCCTGGGCATTCTCGCGTACACGCTAGGGCTGCGGCACGGCGTCGACGCGGACCACATCTGCGCGATCGACAACACCACACGGAAACTGCTCCAACAGGACAAGCGGCCCA
>JASHWZ010000029.1 GCA_030043865.1 Thermoplasmata archaeon
GCGGAGTCGAACAGCCAGGCGCTCGCGCACGAGATGATGGCGCCGCTCAAGGAGCTGTTCGGCGCGATCTTCTTCGTCTCGATGGGCGCGCTGATGGACATCGCGCTCCTACCCGCGTACCTCCTGCCGATCGCCGCGTTCCTCGGGACCGCGTTCGCCGTGAAGCTCGTCGCGACCTACCTCGCGTCGCGCCAGCAGCGGGTGCCCGCGTCCGAGGCGCGCCGGACGGCGCTGACCCTCTCGGCGTCCGGCGGGGAGCTCTCGATCGTCGTCGCGAAGGGGGGCTCGGACATCAGCGCCACCGGACCGTTCGTGCTGCCGTTCATCGGGGCCCTCACCGTCGTGACGACGATCCTCGCCCCGTTCCTAATCCGGTTCGCCTGGCGCGGGTCGACCGCGGCGACGCCGGAGCCCGCCCCACCGGCCGGACCGGCCGGCGCGAACGAACCGGCTACGGATCCCGAGTGACGAACGCGAGCGCGAACCCGTCGTACCCCTTCTTGCCGACGGTCTGGATCGCGGTCGCGCTGACCCGCGACTCGGCCGAGAGCATCTCGTGGAACTTGCGGATCCCGCGGACGTTCGGGTCGAGGCTGTCCGCGTCCGCGACCGCCCCGCTCCGGACGACGTTGTCCGCGACAATGACGCTCCCCCGACGCGAGAGCCGGAGGGCCCAGGAGAGGTACTCCGGGTACGCGGGCTTGTCCGCGTCGATGAAGATCAGGTCGAACGGCTCCGAGTTCTCGGCGGCGAGCTGCGGGAGGCTCTCCGACGCGGGGCCCTCCCGGACCTCGACGACGTCCTCGAGCCCGGCGTTCGAGATGTTCTCGCGGGCGACCTCGGCGTGATGCGGGTCCAACTCGAGCGAGATGAGCCGACCCCCTGCGGGAAGCGCTCGGGCGAGCCAGATCGTGCTGTAGCCCCCCAGCGTGCCGATCTCGAGGATCCGTCGGGTGCCCCGGATCTGCGCGAGGAGCTGGAGGAGTCTCCCTTGCGGGGGGGAGACCTGGATCGGGGGGAGGTGCCCGGCCTCGCTCGCCTCGAGCGCCTCCTCTAGGGCGGGGTCGTCCGGGAGCAGCAGGTCGGTGAGGTAGCGGTCGACGTCGGACCACTTCTTCTCGTCCATCGGCCGGAGTCCGGAGGAGCTCCCCCTACATCAGGGCGCTCGTGCGGGGTCGGCGCTGGCCGGTCGTCGCGCGAGACGGTCCCGCAGCACGACGAGCACTTCCTCCCGTTCGCCGTCCGTGAGCTCGAGGCGCGGGGCCCGGACGCGGGGCGTGCCGAAGCCGAGCTCCGCCGTCACGAGCTTGATCTTCTGCACGAACTTCGGGTCGGCGTCCATCCGGAGGAGCGGCAGGAACCAACGGTAGAGTTCGAAGGCGCGGGCGGGGTCGCCGCTCCGGCAGTACCGCAGGAGGGTCGCCGATTCCCCCGGGAACGCGTTGGCGAGCCCGGCGACCCAGCCGACCGCTCCGGAGCGGACGCCCTCGTAGAGCGCGTCATCGATCCCCACCGCGACCGCGACGCGGTCGCCGAGGAGCGCCCGCAGGGCGGTGACCCGGCGGACGTCCCCGCTGCTCTCCTTCACGCCCGTGAGGTTCGGGAGCTCCGTGACGAGCTCGAGCAACTGCTCGGGCGGCACGTCGGTCCCGTACGCCGGCGGGTTGTTGTAGAGCATGCACGGGAGGTCGCTCGCCCGGATCACGGTCGCGAAATGCGCGGAGGTCTCTCGACGGTCGCCCCGGTAGACGTACGGCGGGAGCACGAGGAGCCCCCGGGCGCCCTCCTCGCGGGCGTCCCGAGCCTGACGGGCCGCCTCGGCGGTGGTGGTCGCCGCCACGGCGGCGACCACACGCACCGTCCCCGGGACCGCGCCAACGAGGTCGCGGACCACGGAGCGCCGCTCGTCCGACGAGAGGGCGTTCCCCTCGCCGAGCGACCCGCCCGCGACCAGCGCGTCCGCCCCGTGGTCGGCGAGCCAGCGGGCATGCCGGACGAGCTCGGGGTGGTCGATCGTCCCGTCGCGCGCGAACGGCGTGACGACCGCGACGTGCAGTCCGGACCAGACCGCGAGGTCGGGCCCGGTCATCGCCGACGCCTCGTCGCGCTCTTCCGCCGGGGGCGCGGGGTCGCGCCGGTCGACCCGATGCCGTCGCGGAACGGGTCCCGCTGCTCAAAGATCAGGTTCGCCTCGCCGGTCACGAAGGCGGCGCCGGTGAGCCGGGGGCGGATGCCCCTCGGCAGGGGTTCGGCGACCGCTTCGAAGACCCCGCCGAGGATCCCCTCCTGCCGCCAGGGAACGCCGAGCGCGAGCCGACCCGCCGCGACGAGGCAGGCGACCCTCGCGCTCGTGCCGGTCCCGCACGGCGAGCGGTCGTAGGTGCCGTCCGGAGTGAGCACGAAGTTCCGGCCGTGGTTCTCGGCGCGCTCGGGAGGGCCGCACAGCTCGACGTGGTCGATCGCCTCCCCGCCGTCTCCCGTGATCCCGCGCTGCGCGAGGGCCGCGCGGATCGCGCGGGCGTAGGCGAGGAGCGCCGCGACGTTCCGGAGCCGGAGGTCGACCGGTGCCGTGTCGACCACGAAGAACCAGTTCCCGCCCCACGCGACGTCCCCCTCGAGCGCGCCGTACCCCGGGACGTCCAGCGGGACGTTCGCGCGGCTCCGGTAGCTCGGGACGTTCCAGAGCGTGACCGATCCGTCCGGGCGTAGCTCCACCGGCACCGGACCGACCGGCGTGTCGATCGTCGCCGGGCCCGGCCCGAGTCGGCCGAGGTACGCGAGCGTCGTCACGAGACCGATCGTCCCGTGACCGCACATCCCGAGGTACCGCGCTCGGTCGAAGAACACGACCCCCGCCGTGTGGGCCGGGTCCTCGGGCGGACCGAGCAACGCCCCGACCATCGCCTCCACCCCGCGCGGTTCGTCCAACAGCGCGCGGCGGAACTCGTCGTAGCGGTCCCGGAGGATGTCGCGACGCGTCGCGAGCGGACCCTCGCCGACCGCCGGCCCTCCCTCGACCACGACGCGGGTCGGCTCGCCTTCGGTGTGGGAGTCGACCACGCGCACGCCCCGGTGCGTCGCCGGTCCGGAGGAGCTCGACGTCGCCATCGCTACCACCGGGGCGCCCCCAGGAGCGCGCGGTCGATCGCCGGGACGGTCGTCCGGCCGGTCAGCGCCATGACGGTTGCCACGTCGACCTCGAGGAGGGAAAGGAGCCGCGCCACGCCGGCCTCTCCGCCGGCGGCGAGCGCCCAGAGCACCGGTCGGCCGATGCCGACGGCCCGGGCCCCGAGCGCGAGCGCCATGAGGACGTCGCTCCCGCGACGAACGCCGCCGTCGAGGTACACCTCCGCGTCCCGCCCGACCGCTTCGACGACCTCGGGGAGCACATCGAGCGTCGCCGGAGCGCCGTCGAGCTGGCGGCCGCCGTGGTTTGAAACGATCACCGCGCTCGCCCCGTGATCGACGGCCCGGCGCGCGTCCTCGCCGGTCAGCACCCCCTTGACCACGATCGGGAGCCGGGTCCATTCCCGGAGCCGGTCGACGACCTCCCAGGTGGCGGCGGTGTCGACCCGCAGGAGGAACCGGCCGCCGTCCGCCGTGAGCGCTCGCGGCGGAGAGTGGACGTCCGCGCCGTTCCCGATCGGCGCCGGGGTGTCGACCGCGAGCCCGCTGCGGAGCTGGCGGTCCCGATTGGCGAGCAGCGGCATGTCGACCGTGAGGACGAGGGCCCGGTACCCGGCCCGCTCGGCGCGTTCCACGAGCCGCCGAGCGACGCCGGCCTCGGGCTGGAGGTACAGCTGGAACCATCGAAGACCGTCCGGAGCCGCAGCCGCGACCTCCTCGAGCGATCGCGTGGAGAGCGTACTGTAGACCGCGAGGAGTCCGGCGGCGCCCGCGGCGCGTGCCGTCGCGAGCTCCCCGTCGGCGCACAGGAGGCCCTGGTAGGCAGTGGGCGCGACGAAGAACGGCGCCGCCACCGGGGTTCCGAGGATCGTCGTGCGGAGGTCGATCCGGTCGACCCCCGTGAGCACCCGGGGCCGGAGCGTCTGGCGATAGAAGGCGTCGCGGTTCCCGCGCAGCGTGGTCTCCGCGCCGGCGCCTCCCTGCACGAACTCCCAGACGTCGCGCGCGCTCTTCGCGGCGCCCGCGGCTTCGAGATCGCCGAGGGTGAGGAACCCGCCGGGAGGTTCGTCCGTCATCGTGCGACCCGCAGCCGATGAC
>JASHWZ010000030.1 GCA_030043865.1 Thermoplasmata archaeon
AGACGGGGGACCGCGCGGAGGCTGAGCAGCTGCTCGATCGGCTGGTGCGTCGGCCCGTCCTCCCCCATACCGATGCTATCGTGGGTGAACACGAGGATCACGTGCGTCTGCTGGAGCGCGGCGAGCCGGATCGCCCCCCGAGCGTAATCGGAAAACACGAGGAACGTCCCTCCGTACGGGATCAGTCCCCCGTGGAGGGCCATGCCGTTCAGGGCGCCCACCATCGCGTGCTCCCGGACCCCGAAGTGGAAGTTGCGTCCGTCGCCGTCGTTCGAGGAGAAATCCGGAAACCCCGGCAGAAGGGTCTTGGTGGACGGGGATAGGTCCGCCGCACCCCCGACCAACGCGGGGATCTTCGGACCGAGGTTCGTCAGCACCTTCTGGGACGCGTCGCGGGTCGCCACGGGTCCGTCGGCGGAGCGGAACGTGGGCAGCGCGTCGACCCAACCCGCCGGTAGAGTGCCGGCCCACTGCTCCTCGAAGGCCCGCGCTCGCGCGGGGTCCGACGCCCGGAAACGATCACGGACCGACTCCCACTCCGCCTGCCACCGGGCCCCCCGCTCCTTCGCCAGCCCGAGGTGCGTCCGCGCGTCCTCCGGTACGAGGAAGGTCGGCTCGAGCGGCCATCCGAGCTTCTCCTTGGTCGCCTTCAGGTTGGCCGCACCGAGCGGCTCGCCGTGGGCCTCTCGAGTGTCTTGGACCGGGCTGCCGTAGCCGAGATGAGTCCGGACGCAGACGAGCGACGGTCGCCCCGTCTCGGCGCGGGCGGCCCGGATCGCGGCATCGATCGCGCCGAGGTCGTTCCCGTCGGCGACCCGGAGTACGTGCCAGCCATACGCCTCGAAGCGGCGGTCGACGCTCTCCGTGAACGCCCAGGAGGTCGGTCCCTCGAGCGTCACGTGATTGTCGTCGTAGAGATAGATCAACTTCCCCAATCCGAGGGTCCCCGCGAGCGAGGCCGCCTCCGAGGCAACCCCCTCCATGAGGTCCCCGTCGGAGACGATCGCGTAGGTGTAGTGGTCGATCAATGGCCGCCCGTCCGCGTTCCAGGCGGCTCCGAGGTGCCGCTCGGCGATCGCCATGCCGACGCCCATCGCGAATCCCTGCCCGAGCGGGCCGGTCGTCGCCTCGACGCCCGGCGCGCACTCGTACTCGGGATGCCCCGGCGTCTCGCTCCCCCACTGACGGAACCGCTGAAGCTGCTCGAGCGGCAGGTCGTACCCGGTGAGGTGAAGGAGCGCGTAGAGTAGCGCGGAGCCGTGCCCCGCCGATAGGACGAACCGGTCCCGGTTCGGCCAGTGCGGGTCCGCGGGGTTGTGCCGGAGGAAGCGGTCCCACAACACGTACGCCATCGGGGCGGCGCCGAGCGGGAGCCCCGGGTGGCCGGACTTCGCCTTCTCCACGGAGTCGACCGCGAGGAATCGAATCGTGTTGACGCAGGTCTGATCCAAGTCTGCCATCGCTGCGCCGGCAACGCGGGAGCTACGAAAAGCTGGCGGACGTACGGATCCTGGAACCGACGTCCGGTGCCGGGGTGTCGGCCCTTCCGCCGTTCGGGCGGAGGAGGGAGGACGGTGCCGAGAACTGCCCCGAAGCTTACACCGGTGGGGGAACGATCGGACCGCCGGGGCTAGTGCCGGGTCCAACTCGTGCGATTAGTCCCCCGTACACGTCGAACCGCGACCATTTGCCGCACAGCGGGCACGCCATGTACCGCTGCGGCCCGAGTCGCACCGCCTTGAACGAGGCGCCCGGGACCCAGTCGTAATCGAAGACCTGGCCGCACTTCGGACAACGTAGCCGAGACCGTTGGATGATCCCCCGGGTTCCCTTCTCGCGTCCTCGAAGTAGGATCGCGAGGTAGATGACCGCCGCGATGACGACGAGGGCGATGGCCACTCCGATGACGGACCAGAACAGCAGTCCGGGCATGGGCTCACCTCCGACCGGTCGCCGCGCGCGCGTCGGGAGACCGCCTCGGCTCCTTGGAACGGCGCCAGCGCGCCCGCAGTCCTTCCCACGCCGCGACGATCGGGTCGGAGAAGAGCGGAGGCGCCGTCGGTTCGTTCCCCCGGCGGTCGGGCAGGAGTCGGGTCTCGTGCCGAGCGGCGCTGGTGTAGAGCTCCCAATCGGCGAACGAGCGGGCTGCCTTTTGCCGGATTCCCCACATCAGCTTTCGCCGGTACCCGTCGCTCGGGAACCGGGCGACCACTCGCTCGGGAGATCCGTCCGCCAGCGCCTCGAGAAAGGCGCGCTCGGTCCGGCTGAACACGGCACCCCGAGCCGGGGGAGGGGGATATCGTTACCGATTTCGGTAACGCAAAGATCCCAAGGGCTCGAGAGACGGGGCGGCGGGTTCTGGGAGCCGGCGTGAGTCGGTCGGCACCGCAGAGCCGGGTAGGAACCTCTCGCGCGCCGGTTCGGCGGGGGATGGCGCCCCTCTGTGCGCGGTCGGGCACAAGGTCCCGCTCCCCCGCGACGTTTGCGAACCGAGAGTGGACGGGCTGCGGTGCGGGATAGCCCCGAGCGGATTCGAACCGCTGTCGCCGGCTCCAAAGGCCAGCATGCTTGGCCACTACACCACGGGGCTACCCGGTCCTTGACCCCGGGCGCCTACAAAAACGTGGAGCGAGGTGCCTCAGGGGGTCGTCGGACGGACGGGCGACGCACCGGCACCCCGTGTCGGTCGGACCCAGACGAGGAGTGGGAACGTGACCACCCCCACCAAACCCGCGAAGATCCAGGCGGCCGTCCACCCCCAGGCGACCTCGACGAGGCCGAAGGCGATGGAGAGCGCGCTCCCGCCGAAGATCTGGACGCAGTTGACCAGGGCGAGCGCCAGCGAGAGACCCTCGCCCTCGATCTCGGGATGGTACGACGGGACCAGGTAGAGCGCCGCAAAGACCACACCGGCCCCGAAACCGAGGACCACGAACAGCGGGACCAGCGCCGCGAGCGAGAGGAACGGGATCAGCAGGAGGATGAGCGTGGCCGGCACGCCGAAGATCCAGAGCACGTGGCGGATCTCACGTACTCGTTCGGAGAGGAGGCCGCCCACCGGGCCGCCGAGGATCTCGACGAGGATCATGGCGGTCGGTAGGCTCGCCGCGAGGGGTAGGCTCCAGCCCGGATGCACCTCGGAGGAAAAGTCGACGAAGTACTGCGCGACGATGTAGAACGCTGCCCACGCACCGGTCAGCGCGAGCGAAAGGGCCCAGATCGAGGAGGAGCGAAGGACGGGCTGTGCGGTCGCCCAGAGCTCTCGGACCGTCCTTCCTCTCGCCGGTGGAGGGCTGGCCGGCAGGACCCAGGACGCGACCGCGGCCCCGAGGAGCAGCCCCACCCCACCGACCGCCAAGGCGGCGGGCCAGCCGAACAGGACCCCGACGAACGCTCCCGCGATGATCCCGACCGCGGCCCCGAAGCTGAACCCCGCGTTGTAGAGACCGATGATCGGACCCCGGCTCCCCGCCGGATAGTACGACGCGACCAAGCCGAGCGCGGGAGCGAAGAACAGCGCGGCGCCGGCGCCCGCTCCGAAGCGCAGCGCGGCGAGGACGTACCAGTTGGGCGAGAACGCCGAGGCGAGCGAGAACGCGCCCATGACCGCGAGGGCGAGCAGGCAGACGCGCCGGCTGCCCCACCGGAGAGAAGCGAGCCCCGCTGGAAGCTGGAAGACGGCGGCGCCGAGCAGGAACGAGCCGAGAACGACGCCCAGTTCGACGGTCGTCACGTGGAGGCCGTCGCGGATCAGCGGCAGCACGGCCCCGACGTTGTACCAGTTGAACGCATAGACGGCGCGGGCGAGGAAGAGCGTGAGCGCTGCCCGGCGGCGCGAGCGGGGGTCGAGCTCGGTCAGCGTCGCTCCTGCCCGATCAGTCCGTGGGTCTCGAAATACCGGAGCAGCCCGCCGGCAGCGAGCTCGTAGCCCGAGATGAGCATCGACCGATCGTCCGGGGCCGGCGGGCCGGCCCGAGCGGCCCGGTCGCGGAGGTCGTGCTCGCGCAGTCGTTGCGTGACGAACTCGAGGTCCGGCCGCTCGCGGGCCGCGGCGAGCGCGACGTCCCGCCACTCCTCGACGATGCCGCGATACCGTGCGAGGTCCGC
>JASHWZ010000196.1 GCA_030043865.1 Thermoplasmata archaeon
CACCACGGCTTTCGCCCGGTCGCCGAGGTCGAGGTCGGTGCTCGACGCGTACAGTTGCTGCACCGGGCCGAGCCCGGGCGCGCTGTACACCTCCTCGGTGACCAGGAGCTGAGTGTGGGCACCGGCCCGGACCGAACGCCGCACCGAGATCGCCTCGTGGGGCGCCGATAGGACCGTGAGGTCCTGGACCCGGATCGGGTCCGCGAGCCCGTCCGGCACTTCGAGCGCGTACCCGCGGTTAAGGAGCGTCGTCGCCAGGGCGGCCAGCTTGTCCGTCGGCTCCTCCGCTCCCCGAAGGAACCGAGCTATCTCCTCGGGCGGTCCGCTCCAGATCTCCGCGAGCGACCGGATCCGGACCCCGCGCGACTCAAGGTCGGATGGTAGGTCGATCCGCGTCCCGGAGCCATCGTGAACAACCCGGACCGCCCCCGGGATTGCAGGCGGGAGCGAGACCGGCGCCGTCCGGAGCTCCGGCTCGATGCCCGAGAGGTCGACGTTCGAGAAGTAGCCGTATCCGCGGAACAGCGGGTTCGGCTCGATCGGAAGACGGAGGAATCGCTCGTACGAGTCGGCCCGCTCCTTCGCAAATCCTGCGGGGTCCGCGACCGCTTCCGACAGATGTCGCACCTGATCGGGCGACACCCATTGGTCGAACCGGGGGACGGCGCTCGCCATCGCATTTACACACGCGGATGTGTTTATAAGAAATGCTCCCCGGGCGCTCGAATTCCGGCCGACCGTGGACGCCGGCGCTCGCCGCCGTCTCCGATTTATACGGTGCGCCGGTTCGTTCGGTCGTCAGGATCCAACGATGGCCTACGACATGTACCAGGAGGTGATCCTCCAGCACTACCGGGCCCCCCGGAACTTCGGCCCGCTCGACGGCGCGACCTTGGTCGGAGAGGAATCGAACCCCCTGTGCGGCGACCACATCACGCTGCGCCTCAAGGTCGACCCGGCGTCGAAGCGGATCGAGGAAGTTCGCTTCCAAGGCGACGGCTGCGCGATCAGCGTCGCGAGCACGTCGATGCTGACGGAACGTCTCGCCGGGAAGACGCTCGATGAGGCGGCACAGTTGACGCGCGACGACGTCCTGAAGACGCTCGGGATCCCCCTCTCTCCCGTGCGGGTCAAGTGTGCGCTCACCGGCTTCACCGCGCTCGGGCACGCCCTGCATCCGGTCGCGACGGCCCGGTCGTGATGGCCCCGGCGTGACGCCGGGCGCCGCCCGCTCCCGCGAACGACCTCTTTAATAGCCCGCCTCGGGTGGAACCGGTCGGCGGCGGTCGTCGCCGCACGGGGCGGTCGAGCGTGGTCGAGATCGATCCGGACGTCTGCGTGCTGTGCGGGCTCTGCACGGGCGTCTGCCCCCCGAACGCGATGGAACTGACCCCGACCCGCCTCGAGATCCTTCCGAACTGCACCGACTGCGGTTGGTGCGTCCCGTACTGTCCCGTGGGAGCGATCTCGGGGGGCCGGCCGGTCCGACGGAGGCCGCGGCGCGATGACTGATCGGGCGACCTCGCCCCGCACGGCACCGCGCGTGCTCCTCGTCGACCCGTACGTCGCGCGCGAGGACCCGATGGAGCGGAAGTTCGTCGAGCTGTACCCGTCGCTCGGTCTCCTTACGCTCGGCGCCTACCTTCGGTCGCACGGGCTCGACGTCGCGATGGTGGACCTCACGTTCGCTCGCGACGCGCGCCCGGTGACCACCGACCTGCGGAGGTCCCGGCCCGAAGTCGTCGGAGTGCACACAAAGACCCTCACGCACGACCGGGCGTTCGAGGTCGCGGCCCGTGCGAAGGCGGAGGGCGCGTTCGCCGTGGCCGGCGGGCCCGACGCGGCCACGCGCCCCATGCACTACCTGGACGGGGGGTTCGACGCGGTCGTGCCGGGCGAGGGCGAGGGAGCGCTCGTCGACCTCGCCCGTCGGGTTTCTCGTGGGGAGGACGCGGCGGGCGTTCCCGGGACGGTCGTCCGCCGCGGGGGTCGGCTCGTCCGGGGACCGGCGCGACCGTTCCTCCGCGACCTCGACGCCCTACCACTCCCCGCGTGGGACCTCGTCGACATGGAGCAGTACCTCGGTAGCTGGCAGCGCTCGACCGGGGAGCGCCGCGCGGCGGTCCTCACGTCGCGCGGCTGCCCGTTCGATTGCTCGTGGTGCTCGAAGCCGACGTTCGGCCGGACGTTCCGGCAGCAGTCCCCGGAGCGGGTCGTCGCCGAACTGCGAGCGCTCCAGGAGCGGTACCGGGTCGACTACGTCCGGTTCTGCGACGACGTGTTCGGCGTCTCCCGCGCCTGGATCGACCGGCTGCTCACGCTCCTCGAGGAAGAGGGTCTCCAACTCAAGTGGGAGTGCCTCGCGCGCGTCGACCTGCTGAAACCGGATCTTCTGAAGCGCATGCGGGCCGCCGGACTCGAGCGGGTGTACGTCGGGGTCGAGTCCGGTAGCCAGAAGATGCTCGACCTGATGAACCGCGGCACCCGGCTCGCCCAGGTCGAGCGGACGGCGGACGCGTTGCGACGGGAAGGGGTGCGGCAGTTCTGGTTCCTGATGCTCGGCTACCCCGGTGAGACGCTCGAGGACATCGAGGCGACCCTCCGGCTGTTCCGCCGGTTTAGCCCGGAGGAGTACTCCGTCTCGATCGCCGTCCCGGTGCCGGGGACCCGATTCTATGCGAGCGTGAAGGACCGTCTCACCGGGCGGTCCCGCCGGCCACGGCGCAACGGGGGCCGAAGCCTGCTCTACGAGGCCGCGTACCCCGAGGTCCTGTACCGATGGGAGCAGGCGCGGTTCGGGCTCGAGGCGGCGCTCGGCAAGGCCCGCGCCCGGATCTCCCCGCGCGTCGTCGAGCGGATCGGGCACGTCGCCGACCGGTTCCACGAGAAGGTCGCGACGCCGCTCCTCGTCGGAAAGCGGCCCCCGGCCCGCGCGGCGCCGTAGCGCGCCCCGCTCAGCTCCGGCCCGTCCTCGGATGGATCGGGCACGACCGCCCGAGCCGGCAGAACCGGCACTTTTCCGGGGGGACGGGCGGGATCGGTTTTCGCAGCCGTCCGTATTTCCGGCGGGGCATCGCGCGGTCGAAGCCCTACGCTTCGACCGTATTCAGGGTGACGGTCGGGTTCTCTCCTCCGGGGCGCTTGGGCGACCTTTTGAAGCCGAAGGGCCCGTACCCCCCGTGGCGTTGCGGGACGGCCTCGCGACCACGACCGGCACGGAGCGGTTCCGCGCCCGCGCGGTCGAGCGGCGCCACCTTCCGGAGAGCCACTTCCGCGCGGCCCCCGGGGGACTCGCGGTCAGCTCCCTCGGGCTCGGCACGTACATCGGGCCGCCGGATGCGCCGACCGACCTCGCGGTCGAGCACTCGGTCGCCGTCTGCGTCACCTCCGGCCGGGTGAACGTGGTCGACACGGCGATCAACTACCGTCATCAGCGGGCGGAGCGGAGCGTGGGACGGGCGCTCGCCCGCCTGTTCGAGAAGGGAGAGGTCGGGCGGGAGGAGGTGTTCGTCGCGACCAAGAGCGGCTACCTCGCCCCTGACGCGGAATCGAAGCTCGGCCCGGACGAGTGGGTGCGCCAGGAGCTCGTCCGTCCCGGCGTTCTTCGACCGTCCGAGGTCGTCGACGACTGCCACGCCATGACGCCGCGGTACCTCGCCGACCAGTTCGACCGCAGCCGGCGGAACCTCGGGCTCGAGGCGGTCGACCTGCTCTACCTGCACAACGGGCCGGATGCCCAGCTCCCGGTCGTCGGACGGGAGGAGTTCGAACGTCGGCTCGAGAGCGCGTTCGGGTTCTACGAGGAGATGCGGCGGAAGGGCGTCCTGGGGGCGTACGGGATCGCGACGTGGGACTGCCTGCGCATCCCGCGGGCCGAGGCCGGGTACTTCTCGCTCGCCTCCGCCGTCCGGATCGCCGAGAAGGTCGGCGGGCCGTCGCACGGGTTCCGGTTCATCCAGTTCCCGTTCAATCTCGCGATGCCCGAGGCCGCCGCCGTTCACAATCAGCTCGTCGCGGAGGAGCGCCTGACGCTGTTCGAAGCGGCCCAACGGCTCGGGGTCGCCTGCTTCACGAGCGTTCCCCTCCTGCAGGGCCAGCTCGCGCGCGCGGGACCGAAGCGCCACGGGCTCACCGCCGCGCAGACGGCGCTCCAGTTCGCCCGGTCCGCCCCCGGCACGTTGGGGCCCTTGATCGGCCAGAAGAGCTCGGAGCACCTCGCCGAGAACCTCGAGGTCGCCGCGCTCCCGCCGTGGGACCCCGCCGGGTTCCGCGACGTGCTAACCTAGCGATGGGGGCGCGCGGCGCGCCCGGGTGCGCCGGGGCGTCTCGGGCGCCTCCTCCCCGGCCGCCGGGCCTCGGGAAGCCTCGGCCGCGCCCGCGCGCAGCGTCGACCGTCCGTCAACTTTGACCACGCGCACGACCCGGTCCGCGATGCCGGCGAGCGCGTCCTCGTGCGAGACGAGGATCACCTGCGGGAGGTCGAGTTCGTCCAGCAGCTCCCCCATCCGGACGACCTGCTCCGGGGAGAAACCGTCGGTCGGCTCGTCCAGAAGGACGGTGTCCAATCGAAGCTGGCCGAGGGTGCGCACGACCTGCGCGAGCGCGAGCCGGAACGCGAGCGCGAGGCTGGTGCGCTCGCCACCGCTGAGCGCCTCGGCCGGCGTCCACGCCCCCTCGATCGCGACCGACGGCTGGAACGCCGCGTCGACACGCGCGACCAAGGCGGGGTCCTCGATCAGCGCGGAGAAGTACCGGGAGAAGTGGCGGTCGAAGACGACGCGGGCGTGCTCGAGCAACCGCTGCTCCATCACGAGCACCGTCTTGCGGAACGGCCCAGAGACCCACGCCGCCTTCGCTTCGAGGTCGACGGCCTCCTCGATCCGTCGGGCGCGCTCCGCGCGTCCGCGGTCGGCCCCGGCCCGGCGACGGATCGCCTCGTCGAGCCGCGTGTCGATCCGGACCCGCGTGCGCCGCTCTTCCTCGAGTCGCTCCTCGGTCGCCCGGCGATGCTCTTCGGCCGCGAGGAGCTGGGTCCGCTGCTCCTCCGCCCGCGCGAGCAAGCCCCGAAGTTCCTCGATCCGTCGGACGCGTTCCTCGCTGCGGGCGCGGATGGCGGACGCCTCCGTGTCCAGGCGCCCGACCTCAGCGTCGAGGGCCTCGGCGGCCGCGCGCGCGACGCGAAGCCGCTCGGCCGCGGCGCGGTCCCGTTCGACCTCGCTCGCCAGCCGCCCGCGCTCGGACTCGGTGGCCGCGAGAAGCGCCCGGATCTCGGCCTCCCGTCGCTCGGCGGGTTCGGTCCGCGTCCGCTGCTCGACGGCGCTCGCGATCGAGGTGCGCAGTTCTTCGAGCGACGATGCGGCTAGCGCGGCCCGCGCCCGGGCCGCCTCCAAGATCGCGCGGGCCGACGCGCGGCTCCGCTCCGCCTGTTCCCACCGTTCGCGCGCCCGCTCGAACCGCTCGCGCGAACGTCGGTCGTCCTCCGCATGGGCCCGGAGTTCCGTCGATCGGTGGTACGCCACCTCCGCGCGCGCCGCCGCGTCGCTCGCTTCGGCTCGGTGCGGCTCGAACTCGTCGGGCCGGACCGTTTGGCCGCAGCGCGGACAGACGCCCGCGTGGAGCAGTTCTTCCCATTCGTGCACCGCGCCCTGCGCGCGCGTGAGTTCGGCGAGCGCCGACGCTTCGTCCGTCCGCAGCGCGACGAGTCGACGGTCGATCGCTTCCAGGGGCTCCGGGGTCGGCGCCGGGGGCTCGTGGGTCGGGCCTTCCTCCATCGATCGGGCGACCGCGGTCTCCGCGACCCCGACGTCCGCGGCCGCTCGCTCGCGGTCGTCGTGCGCCGCCGCGAGCCGCCGCTCCCCGACGCCGACCTCGGCCCGAGCGGCCTGAAGCCGCTTGAGCTCGGGAGAGAGCGCGTCCAGCTCCCCCCGGAGCCCCGCGACCTTCGCCTCGGTGGCCGCGAGCGCGCTCGCCCGGCCCAC
>JASHWZ010000005.1 GCA_030043865.1 Thermoplasmata archaeon
CGCCGACTCGTTATGGGTGGCGCCACGGATTTAATCCCGAGCCCGCGCCGACGGCGGTGGGACGCCGCACCGGAACGTCACGGACCCTATCCTCGCGACTACCGGCCGGTCGGGGTTCGTGACCGAACGTCGATGAGCGGGCCGAGGCCGGGGGCCGCCGGCTAGTTCGGCGGGGGGCCGGAGCTGGAGGCGACCGCTTGGTTGGCGGCATGCCGAGCCAGATACCGCTTCCCGAGCCCCCAACCGATCAACGCGCCGAAGATGCCTCCGATCACGGCACCGATCAGGAGGTACTCGATCGCGAGGACGAGCCCGCTCAGATTGAGGTACCCGAACTGCTGGGCCAGCAGCACGAACACGATGCCGAGCACGACTCCGCAGGCGGCCCCCGAGCTGGTCGCGCTCACGAGGCACCTCCCGTAGGGGGCGTACCCGCACCGGCGTCGGTCGACCCGGAGGGAGCGTCCGCCGCCGGAGGCGTCGCCGTCGAACCGCCCCCGCTCTCCGCGGCCGGTGCCGCCGGTTCCGGCGACGCCGGCTTGGCCTTCGGACCGCCGATCATCGCGTACTTCCCGACCGTGCAGAGGGCGTACACCTCGTAGATCGCGATCAGGATCAGGACGATCGGCAGCAGGGCCAGGATGTAGTACGGCGCGGCGATGTTCACCCAGAACGACTGGCTCCACACCGTGGAGCCGTTCGTCGCGAGCAGGCTCGCGGTGAGCATGTAGGTGCCCGAGAGGACGTACTGGAGCGGACCGGTGTTCCAGTTCGACATCGAGAGCGGGCTGGTCGCCGCCCCGACGGTCGTGATGTCCCGGGTGCCGAGAGCGAACCCGAAGTAGAAGATCTGCAATCGAGCGTCGTCGACCGCGATCGGCGCGGCTCCGATCGGTTGCGTCCAGTAGTAGATCACGGTGACGTTCGCCCCGAACCCCATCCGGAACGCGGCGCTCGCGTTCGCCGCAGTGGCGACGTTCACCCCGTTCCACGTCGCGTAGGCCGAAAGGCCGGAGGCGGCCGGCGAGGTTTCGACGGTCGCCCGCGGAGCCGAGGCGGCCGATGCGCTCAACGCACCCGTCGGCGCGACGAGGAGTACGCCGAGCACGACCGAGACCAAAAGGAACGAGATCGTCGCGGGTCGGAGGGACCGTCCTCGAACGGGGGCGCCCATCCGCGAGGGCACGAGGGTAATGGGTAATCAACCTATCTTTTGCCGTCCGGGGGCTGTCGCCGGGGTCAGCCGGCGCTCGGCGCTCCCCCGAAGGCCGCCACGAACCGCTCGAGCTCGGCGCCCGAGAGCAGCCTCGGGTTCAGCGGCAGCCACACCCGGGCGGCGTGCTCGCGAGCGAGTCGGTCGAAAGCGACCATCCGCTCGATCACCCGGTCGAGCCCGTGCAGCCGTACCAAGTACTCCACGCCCTCGAGGAAGAACGCGGTGACATGTCCGGTCGAGACCGCGTGCGCCAGGAACGCGGAAAACCCGTCGAGGTCGGCGGGTTTCAACGTCGGTCCTCGCCCGAGGGTCGTCAGCCACCGGATCTCGACCGGTCGCGAGCCGACATAGGCGCGGATCCGCTCCGGCGAGTCCCGGACGATGCAGATCCCCTGGTGCCCAGCGGCGGTCGCCTCGAGGAACCGCTCGAGCGACGGAAGGTAACTGGGACCTACCGCGAGGTCGAGCCCCGCCGCGGGAGGCGGAGCTTCGGGCGCAGCGATCGGGGGCGAGACGAGCGCGGCGTCGGCTGGAAGCGGATCCGACGGCGCGATCGCGGTGCCCGTCGTCGCCGAGGGTGCGCTGGGGGCGATAGGTCCTTCCGGCGCAGCGGTCGCCGAGGGCGCCCCCTCCAGCGCGGGCGCCGCGGGGACTTCCGGCGTGGTCGAGGGTGGCTCGCTCGCCACCGCGGAACTCTCCGGCGGGCGGGCGACCGGTTCTTCGGGGGAAGTAGGCTCGATCAACGGCGGCTCCGGGGTTACCGCCGGGTCGAGTTCGGCGGGCGCCTCGACTCGCTCCGGCTCGGTCGATTCGGAGGGCGTCGGTTGGCTCTCAGTCTCGGGAGGAGGTAACGAGATCTCGAGTTCAGCGGGCTCGGCGGGCCCTCCTCCCTGGAGTAGTGCGTCCGAAGAAATCGGCTGGTCGCCTTCCGAAGGCGGCTCGGGGGCGGCGCCGCCCTCCGGAGCCGCGTCCGTCGGAACCGGCGGCGGCGCCTCGCCCTCGTCCTGGCTCTCAGGAACAGTCTCGCCGCCCGGCGCAGCAGGGGATTCCGGTTCAGGGATCGAGTTCGGCTCCGGGGCGAGCGTCTCGTTGAGGGCGAGGGTGGCTCCGGGGACGTCGGGGGACTCCGCGGGAACTTCGGGAGACGATGGCGCCTCGACCGCCGGGAGCCCGGGCTCTACGGGGACCAGCGCCATGTCCGACGGCGCGGGTGACCCCGCGACTTCGGCCGCCTCAGGACCTCCGTCGTCCGTCGCGGCGGAGTCCGGCGGCGGGAGTTCCGTGGAGTCGCTCAGTCCGACGACGTCGGACGGCAACGGCACCTCGGGCGGTGAGGGCGGACTGGGAGCGAGTGCCGGCAGCGGCGGCGCGGGCGGAAGTGTGGCGACCGAGGGCTCCTCCGTTTCGACGGGTGTGGTCGACGCGACGGGGAGGGCCGGTGTTGGCAAGGGGGGGCCAGGACGAGCTCCGATCGACGGGCGAGGAATCACCCCGGGCGAAAGCCGAGGGGCAAGGCCCGCGGACGCGACGACGTTGGAGGGCGCCGGCGATCCGGTCGGCGTCGAAGGCGCATCGGCCCCTACGGTCCTGGAGGGAGCGACCGACGCGGTCGGCGATCGCGGGCCCAGCGGGAGCACGCCGAGCGAGGCCCGTCGCTCGCTGGTCGATGGCGGCGGCGGAACGACCCCGCCCAATTTCGAGACCAGGACGGTCGCAACCGGACGGCCGAACCCCGGTAGGGAGGTGAGCTTCTCCCACGACGCGGACCGGTACGCTTCGACGTCCCGGAGCCCCGCCTCCCAGCCGATGGCGGCCTTCGCGGGTCCCAGTAACGGGGCGCCGAGCAGTTGGTCAAGCTCTTCGCCGAGCGCCCGCACCGCACCCTCGCGCGCGACCCAGTCCGGCTCGGCGTAGTTTCGGACGGTCGGAAGGAGGTCGGAGGGTGCGTAAGCGGGCCGGACCCGTGCGCCGCGCACGCGAGTCGGTCGATGCTTGCCCGACCGCTCCACGGGAGGAGCCTGCGACACGTGGAACGACCAGCGCACGCCGGCGCGCGTGCGACCGAAGGCGCGTCCGTGGGCCGGCAGATCGCCGTCGGAGGCGACCAGACGGACCTCGGCCGCTCCCAGGTAGCGCGCGATCGGAAGGACCGCCGGCGTGAGGTCGGCCGCCAGTGCCGGCGGGGCGGCGAGGACGACCACCGGGGCAACGCTCGACGGTACCCCCCGGAGCCGCCGGCGGACTCGGGCGACGACCTCGAGACCGTCGCGCGACAGCGGCGGGAGCGGCGCGGCGGGCACCGGGACACCGGTGGGGAGGCTCGCGTAGAGCTCTCCGCCCGGCCACTCCACCGGTACGTACCGGTCGGGCAGGGTTTCCGCCCACTCGACCATCGACGGAAGGATCTGGGTCGGCTGGCCGTTCACGGTGACGGAGAAACCGGCGCCCGACGTCGCGTCTGCGGCCTTTCGCTCGGGCAGGCGACGCAACAGGTGGATGATCTGGGCGGCCCGGCTCGGATAGACCCGCTGGATCTCGGACTCCCGGGGTTTCAACTGGTGGCGTCGACCGGCCCACGGCGCCCCAGGAGACCCGACCTCGAGCTTCGTGATGCGGGCGATCCGCTCGATCGTCGGCCCTTCGGCGCGGTACTCGTCCGCGACCGGGTCGGAGTCGACGACCAGAGCGATCGACGGGATCGGGGTCTCGGGCGCGACGCCGAGGGAGCGCCGGAACCGGTCGACGGTGCGCACGACCGAGATCCACCGGTCCCACGCTTTCACCCGGGCCGGGTCGAGGAGGGCCCGCTCGACGCCGACCGGCGGCTCCTGGAAGAGGCTCGCGCGGCTGCGGCGCAGGGCGCGGTGCACCGACTCGGCGGTGAACGGAGCGATCGGTCCCAGCAGCTGCGTCACGCCGAACAGCACGTGGACGAGCGTGTGCATCGCCACCCGTCGCGACGGTGGCGCGCCGGCCTCCGCCAACCGAGGCGCGACCCACTCGAGGTACTGCGGGAGGTCGTTCTCGAGGAACGCGAACAGCCGACGATGGACCACCTCCGGCCGCGACCGGTCGTAGTCGACGGTCGCCTGAACGCGCATCCGCTCGAAGCGGGCGAGGAGCGCGCGGTCCTCGGGCAGGAGCTCGCCCAGTGCACCGGCGATCGGCTGGGCGTACGTCACGAGGGCCGCGCTATCGATCGGCAGCAGGACCCGCCGCGCGACACGCCAGAACGACTCGAGCCGTCGGGCTTCCTGCGCGCACCGGTCTTCGAACGTCGCGGTCGCGCCTTCGGAGCCCTGGGCGCGGACGAAGGCGGACCGCACCGCGTCGGCCCCGTGACGGGCCACGAGTTGGAGCAGGTCCTCCTCGGGCACCGTCGGGAGCACCGTGAGACGCACGTCGCCGACGTTGCCCGCAACGCCGCTCATCGCGGCGATGTAGTGCACGAGCGCCGGCGCCCGTCGACGTTCGTTCACGTAGAGGCGCGCGGCGTCGGACGGGGCGAACGGGTCGACGCTCGCCCACGCGGCGGCCGCGGCGTCGAACGGACCGAGTAACCGCCGGCGGATCGCGCGGCGCCGTCCGCCGCACGCGCACCGCGCGGCCGAGTGCTCGACCGCGTCGAGCCGGTCGCACGACGAGCACTCGAGCAGGGAGACCGCGAGCGGGTCGTCGCTCCGCTGCGGCTCGCTCACCGGCCACGGGACGACCTCGAGCCGCTCGATCGGGCGGTCGCGGGGCAGGAGCGAGCGGTAGAGCGCGACCTTCTCGGCGGGGAGCCGGGACGGCTCGAGGCACCACGCCCGGCCCGGCGCCCAGATCAACGGCGTGCCGCAGCGCGCGCAGTGCGGCACGCCCCGGCGCACCCGGAGACGGGCGAAGATCGCCCCGCCCTCTTCGAGGTCGCGGGCGACGAACTCGTTGCCGCTATCCAGCTCGAGGCCGGCGTACTTGTGGACGAACAGGATATCGAACCGCCCTTTCGGCGTCACGAGTGGCCAGCCGGGCAGGCGGAGCCGGTCGGCGATCTGCGTGTCGGTCCCACCGTGCCCCGGGATCAGTGGAACGACCCCGGTGCCGGTGTCGCTCACGTCCGCGACGGGGACGATCGTGCCGCACGGCGGCTCCATCTCGCCGCCCATCGGGAACTCGTGGCGGAGGGGGTGCTCGTAGACCCGCCCTTCCCAGTGACGGCCGGGATGCTCTTCGACGACCTCGAGCTCCGCCCCCGGCAGCCAGCCACGGATCCGGGTGAGCGACGACTTCGAGGTGAAGACGAGCTCCTCGGCGCCCTTGCGCCGGTACCGGGCGATCACGTACGGGACGTCGGGGTGGATCATCAGCGCGCTCGTGCCGAGGAGCCGCCACGCCGCGTCCGTCCAGACGAGGGCGGAGACGGTCCGGTCGCCGTCGGGGAACGCGAAGCGAACGAGCAGCGTCTCGCCGTCCTCCTCCTGGTAGACGATCCGCTCGGGCGAGCGGGCCTCCGCGCACGCGGGGCAGATCCGCAGGGAGACGTCGCGGACCGCGAGCGCGCCCATGTGGGCGAGCCGTCCGACGAGCGTCTGCACG
>JASHWZ010000197.1 GCA_030043865.1 Thermoplasmata archaeon
CCGCTCCCAGCGCGGTGGCGGCCGGCCCATTGCTCAACGGCGCGAGCACGCTGAGTCCGAACAGCACCACGACCAAGATCGCCAATACGGTCAGATATCGACCAATGCCTGTGCCTTTCATTCCCGAAACCCCTTCGTTAGGACCCGAAGGCCCTGGGGGCACCCCAGCGGGACGCGGGATATATACCTTACATCAAGGCGATGGACGCGACGCGCCCCACGCCGGCGTTTCGCGTCCGGCACAGCGGCCTCGCCGGTTGTGAGCGTCCACGCGAACGTGACGATGGGCCGCATCCGCAGGAGGTTCGCCCCCAGCGCGCATCCGTTGCGAAGGCGCCGAGGACGCTGACTTCCGCGCGAACTGCGCCGACGCGAACGTTCAACCCCCTGACGAAGAGCTGGCAGCCCGTTCGAGTTTAAGTATCGGCAGACGGTGGAGTGTTTCCGAACCACCATGCGGATGTGGGTGTTCATCGTCCGCAGATCGGTTCTCCTCATTCCGGTCGTTGTCGGCGTGATGACGATTACCTTCGCACTCGTCAGCGCGCTGCCGGTCGAGCAACAGCTGATCGCGCACTACGGTCAGCCCGGCCCCCACGACCCCTGGATCTACGACCCGACCCTCTCCCCCGGGCAGGGCGATTGTCCTCCCGCTCCCAACAACCAGTCCTGTCCGAACAAGTTCTACGAATACGCGATCAACGCGCTCGGCCTCAACAAACCGATCCCCCTGCAGTGGGGCGTCTACATCTACAACAGCCTCACCTTCCAATGGGGTACCGTCAACAACCACAGCACGGTCGCCGACGAGTTCGCGGACCTCAAGGACGAGCCGGTGACGACCGTGCTCTCCTGGTACCTCCCGTACACGCTCGAGCTCGCGGGCCTCTCCCTCGCGATCATCCTCGCGATCGCGATCCCGCTCGGCAATCTCTCCGCGGTCAACCGCAACCGTCCCGTGGACCAGGCGGCCCGGGTGTTGTCGTTCTCCGGCTTCGCCATGCCGACGTTCCTGCTGGCCTCGTTGCTCCTGATGGGGACGGTGATCGCCGTCGGGTCCCTGAGCGCCACCCATTACCTCGTCAAGAGTCCGTGGTGCCCCTCCGGCGAGGCCGCGTTCACCGAGTTCTTCGGTTCCTGGCCCTCGGGCAGTTGTTTCAACGTCCAAGCGATCTATCCGACTTGGATGGGGGGAGCGGTCCACTCCTCGCCGACCGGATTCCCGACCATCGACGCGCTGATCCACGGGCAGTACTGGCTCTCGCTGGACACGCTGATCCGGATGATCCTCCCGGCGATCACGATCGCCTTCGGTTCGATCGCGGTGCTCCTCCGGTTCGTCCGGAACAGCATGCTCGAGGTGATGAACCTCGACTTCGTGCGGACCGCGCGCGCCGAAGGGATCCCTCAGAAGACGGTCGTGCGTCGGCACGCCGGGCGGAACTCGCTCAACGTCACGATCACGGTGCTCGGGTTAACGTTCGCCTTCTTCATCGGGGGCTTCCCGGTGATCGAGTACGTGTTCGGTCTCAACGGGGTCGGGCTGATCCTCGCCTACTCGATCCAGCAGTCGCAGGGCAGTGTCGACTTCGGGCTGATCTTCGGCACGACGCTCCTGTTCACGTTCATCATCGTGCTCGCCAACATCATCGTCGACGTGCTGTACGCGTACCTCGACCCCCGGGTCCGGCTGGGGTGACGCCGTGACCGAGATCGAGCCCACCGCGGCACCGTCCGTTCCGGTGGGTAAGCGCGTCAACCCTCGGATCGCCCAGTGGAAGCGGACGTGGTACTTCCTGCGGGGCAACACGCTCGCGCTGATCGGGCTCGGGATCATCCTCCTGATCGTCATCGTCGCGCTCTACGCGACCACGACCAACGTCAGCTGGAACGCGATGACGGAGATCTGCGGAACGAACCAGGTCGACGGGGGCCCCAGTACCTGCGGGCCCGGGTTCATCTCCATCTGCACCTACCCCGCGGGGTCATCGCCCCCGGGGCCGGGATGCTACCAAACGCCCGCGAACGAGTTATCGGAGATCGCTCCCACGTGGTCGACCCATCCCCTCAGTTCGGGCCCGCTGCCCCTCGGATCCCTCACGATCAACCCGGACGAGCAGTACTTCTTCAATACCTACGACGGCCTGTTGCGAGGCTCGGACTGGTCGCTGATCATCTCCGTCTCGGTCGTCGCGACCGGAGCGTTCCTCGGGCTGATGGTCGGCGCGGTCTCGGGGTACCTGGGCGGCTCGATCGACGAGGGGATCATGCGGCTCGTCGACATCTTCCTGTCGATCCCGCAGGTCCTGTTCGTGATCATCTTCGTCGCCGTGATCACCCAGGTCCATCCGACGATCTTGGGCCTCTCGCCGTCGGCGAGCGCGATGCTCGAGCTGATCATCGCATTCATCATCACGTGGTGGCCGTTCTACGCGAGGGTCGTCCGCGGCCAGGTGCTCGTCGTTCGGGAGCAGAAGTACGTGGAGGCGGCGCAGGCGAGCGGAGCGAGCCGGGGCAGGATCGTCCTTCGGCACATCGTCCCGAACAGCGTCTACCCCGTCTTCATCCAGATGTCGCTCGACGTCGGGACGGTGCCCCTGTTCCTCGGGATCCTCGTGTACCTCGGCTTCCGGATCTTCCCGAGCCCGTACTTCCCCGAGTGGGGGTCGGTGACCGCGCTCTCCGTGGTCAAGCTCCAGCTGTTCCTGGAGACGTGCCAGGTCTCGGGCTGCGTCATCCCCTGGTGGCAGCTGTTCTTCCCCGGCCTCGCGCTCTTCCTCTACGCGATCAGCGTGAACTTCCTCTCCGACGGCCTCCGCGATGCGCTGGACCCCCGGCTGCGGAGGTAGTCGGTCCGAACTATGGCGAGCGGCACCCTCTCCACGCCGGCGGAACCGTTGCCCGAACCGAGTGAGCCGCTCGCCGACGCGACGGCGGACTCCGCCGCGCCGCCGGCCGCGGACGACGCGATCCTCACGATCCAGGACCTCCGTACGTACTTCTACACGTACGACGGCGTCGTGAAGGCGCTGGACGGCGTCTCCTTCAAGATCCGCCGCGGGGAGACGACCGGGCTCGTCGGCGAGACCGGGTGCGGCAAGAGCGTGACCGCGTTCTCGGTCACGCGGCTGATCGCGGACCCTCCCGGTCGCATCATGAGCGGGAAGATCCTCTTCGATGGAGCGAACCTGCTCTGGCGACTCGACAGCGAGGCGAAGTACGTCTCGAAGCCGAACACGCCGCGGGTGAAGGTTCGCCGGTACTTCCGACGGATCCGGGCGGCGGACACCCGGATGACGGCGATCCGGGGCCGACGGATCTCGATGATCTTCCAGGAGCCGTCCCAGGCGATGAACCCGGTCTTCTCGATCTCCAATCAGCTGGGGGAGGTCCTGCTCCTGCACCGCGGGGTCGAGATCGTCGACGGCATGCTCGCCGCGACCCCGAACAACCCGGCGGTCGGCGCGGCGCTCGACGCGGTCGTGCTCGCGGCCGCCCGCCGCCAGCGCGAGGAGCTGATCACCGCGGCGAAGCGGCTCGGCGAGGTCACCGGCTCCGACAGCTTCGGGTCGGAAGCGTACCATACCGCGCGCGCGGCGCCCCCGGGCGCGCGCGACCTCAAACCCCGGCTCCTCCGGGCGATGGGCCGCCTCCGGATCAGCGGGTCCCAGAAGCGGTACCTCGCGTACCGGCGTCGCGTGATGGTCCTCCAGCGGGAGCTCGCGCAGCTCTCGATCGAGGAGATGCGGACCGAGCAGCCGAAGAACGCGGAGCGTCGCAAGGTCCAGGGGAAGATCTTCTCCGAGCGGGTGCGGCATATCTACTACGGGCTCTGGGGCGTTCGCTCCCGGGTCCAGCGGCCGATCAACACCGAGACGTTCTGGCGGACGGTGCGGCTGCTCGAGGGGGTCTCGATCGCGAACCCCGCGCAGGTGGCGCGGGGGTACCCGCACGAGCTCTCGGGAGGGATGCTCCAGCGGGTGATGATCGCGATGGCGCTCTCCTCCGACCCGGACGTGCTGATCGCGGACGAGCCGACGACCGCGCTCGACGTCACGATCCAGGCGCAGATCCTCGAACTGATGCGCGACCTGAAGCAACGGGTCGGGACGTCGATCCTCCTGATCACCCACGACCTCGCGGTCATCGCCGAGGTCGCCGACCGCGTCTGCGTGATGTACGCGGGGCAGATCGTCGAGCAGGGTCCGGTCGCGGACGTCTTCCGCCAGCCGCTGCACCCGTACGCGCAGGGGCTGCTCGCCTCGATCCCGCGGTTCGACCAGCCGGACAAGGAGCTCCAGTCGATCCCCGGCTCGGTCCCGAACCTGATCACCCCGCCGAGCGGTTGCCGGTTCCACCCGCGGTGCCCCCACGCGATGCCCGTCTGCAAGGGCGAGCGCCCGCCGATGACGGTGGAGGGGCCGGGTCACACCGTCGCGTGCTATTTATACACGGGCCCGGTCGCGCCCGAATAGCACGGCGGGGGAAGCCGAGTCGATGCAATCCGAGACGGCCCCCACGGTGCTCGCGGTCCGAAACCTCCGCAAGCACTTCCCGATCAAGGGGGGACTGCTCTCGACGCAGATCGGCTCGGTCCGCGCGGTCGACGGGGTCAGCTTCGACATCCGCCAGGGCGAGACGGTCGGTCTGGTCGGCGAGTCCGGCTGCGGCAAGACGACGGTCGGCCGCCTCCTGCTCCGGCTGATCGCGCCGACCGGCGGGCACACGTTCTACCGCCCGAGCGACGACGCGCTCGGGCAGATCGACCGGCTCTACGCGACGCTCCGGCCGTACTCGAACCAGATCGACGACGGGCGCCGCGCGCTCTCCCCCAAGGCGAAGGAGGCGCTCGCGAAGCTCGACGTGCTCGCGAACGAGTACTCGATCTACCGGAAGTCGCGCCGCGAGATGCACGAGCTTCGGGGCAAGCTGCAGATCGTCTTCCAGGACCCGTTCAGCTCGCTCAGCCCCCGGATGCTGGTGCGCGACATCGTCTCGGAGCCGCTCGCGATCCACCATTCGGGGACGCGCGCCGAGCGGTACCGGCGCGCCTCGGACCTCCTGCGGCAGGTCGGTCTCAACCCCGAGCACGAGTGGCGGTTCCCGCACGAGTTCTCGGGCGGCCAGCGCCAGCGGATCGGGATCGCCCGCGCGCTCGCGCTGCGGCCGGACTTCATCGTCCTCGACGAGCCGACGAGCGCGCTCGACGTCTCGGTGCAGGCGCAGATCCTCAACATCCTGCGGCAGCTGCAGGTCGAGCAGCGGCTCTCGTACCTGTTCATCTCCCACCACCTCTCGGTCGTCCGCGCGATCAGCCAGCGCGTCGTCGTGATGTACCTCGGCCGCGTCGTCGAGCGGGCGCCGACCGACCGGCTGTTCTCGCAGCCGATGCACCCCTATACCCAGGCGCTCCTCTCCGCGATCCCGATCCCGGACCCGGCGCTCAAGCGCGAGCGGATCGTCCTGAAGGGGGACGTCCCGAGCCCGGCCGCCCCGCCGCCGGGCTGCCACTTCCACACGCGCTGCCCGGCGGTGATGCCGGTCTGCTCCAAGGTCGACCCGCCGCTCCTCGAGGTGCGGCCCGACCACTTCGTCGCCTGTCACCTGTATCCCGAGGCGATCAGCAAGCCCGCCCCCGGCACCGTCGTCGAGAGCGCGCCGCCACCGCTCGCCGACGCGATGGACGAGCCCCTGGTCAACACTGCATCGTAGGAGGCGGGGGGACGACCGATGTCTCCTACGGGGGACAACAACCCACCGACGAGCTTCGAGGACGGCTCGGACCCGGCGACGGACTACGCGTTCGCGGCCCACATCGACCGGGTCGAGGCGGAGAAGCAGGCGGCCCGCGACGCGCCCGACATCCCGTGGGGGACGTGGTGGTACCAGTCCGGCTCGAAGTGGTACGTGGCGGTCGGGTTCCTGATCCTCGACGTCTGGATCGCGAGCGCGGGCTACAGCTTCGGC
The DNA here is from genome assembly GCA_030043865.1 of Thermoplasmata archaeon. Classification (GTDB taxonomy): domain Archaea; phylum Thermoplasmatota; class Thermoplasmata; order Lutacidiplasmatales; family UBA184; genus Lutacidiplasma. The sequence continues at coordinate 5,968 of JASHWZ010000197.1, forward strand.
CTCGGGGCCCTGTTGTTCGTTCCTATCATTCCGGCGCTGTACGCGGAGTTCCTCCTCTACCGGTACCTGTACTACGTACCAGACATCGACGAGCCGGTCCCCGCGGGTCGGTTCCGACCGACCTGGATCCGCCCCGTCCGGTACGGCCGCTGGACCGAAGAGGGGGCCGCCGCGCGCGCGGGCCGCGCCGTCGGCGCGACCGAAGCCGGTCCGGACCCCAAAGAGTTCCTGTAGGGACGCCCGGGCCCTAAATACGGGACGCGGTTCGCGGCGCTGTGCCGACCGGCGGACGTCGACTTCGGCTTGCCCCCTCGCTCCTCTCGGCGGACTTCGGCGCGCTCGGCGACGCCGTGCGGGCCGCCGAGGCCGGGGGCGCGGACGCGCTGCATCTCGACGTGATGGACGGCCACTTCGTCCCGAACATCTCCTTCGGCCCGGCGCTCGTCGCGGCGGTGCGCGAGCGCACGCGGCTCCCGCTCGACGTGCACCTCATGATCTCCGAGCCGCTCCGCTACCTCGACGCGTTCCACCGCTCGGGCGGCGATACGCTGGTCTTCCACATCGAGTCCGACTCCGACCCCGAGGAGGTCGTGCGGAAGGCCCGCGGGCTCGGGGTCGCGGTCGGCGGGGCCGTGAAGCCCGAGACGCCGCTCGCCGCGCTCGACCCCGTGTTCGACCGGCTCGACCAAGTGCTGGTGATGAGCGTCCACCCCGGCTTCTCCGGCCAGGCGTTCCTTCCCGAAGCCGTGCCGAAGGTCCGGGAGGCGCGCGCGCGCATCGACCGGGCGGGGGCGTCGACCGACCTCTCGATCGACGGCGGCGTCACCGCGACGACGGCGGTCGCCGCCGCGGAGGCGGGCGCGACGTTCTTCGTCTGCGGGAACGCGGTCTTCGCCAGCGGCGACGTCACGTCGAACCTCCGGCGCCTGCGGGCGGCGGTCGACGAGGGGGCGGGCCGTGCGGTTCGATGAGCTCGCCCGGGCCTACGAGCGGCTCGAGGCGACGTCGAAGCGCCTCGAGATGCGCGCGATCCTCGTCGAACTGATCCGGCCGATCCGGCCCCCGGACCTCGCCCACGTGCTGTACCTCTCGCAGGGGATGCTCCGTCCCGAGTACGAGGGCGTCGAGCTCGGGGTCGCGGACTCGCTCGCCCGGCGCGCGGTCGCGACCGCGACCCACACCGAGGAGCCCGAGGTCGCCCGTCGCACGAAAGCGTCCGGGGACCTCGGCACCACGACCTCCGAGCTCCTCGCGGGCCACCGTCGGCTCGAGGCGGCGCACCCGCTCACGGTCGCCGAGGTGTACGCGGAGCTCTTCGCCGTCGCGAAGGCAAAGGGCGAGGGCTCGCAGGACACGAAGGTCCGCGCGCTCGTCGACCTCCTCGCGCGCGCGACGCCGCTCGAAGGGAAGTTCCTCGTCCGGTTCGTGCTCGGTACCCTGCGGGTCGGCGTCCGGGAGATGACGATCCTCGACGCGCTCGCGGAGGCGTTCGCCGACGGGACGAAGGCCGCCCGGACCCGGATCGAGGCCGCGTTCAACCTGTCGAGCGACCTCGGGCTCGTCGCCGCCGCGCTGGTCGAGCACGGGCTCGACGGCCTCGCGGCGATCGGGCTCGAAGTCGGACGGCCGATCCGACCGATGCTCGCGGAACGCGAGCCGACCCTCGCGGCGGTCCTCGAGCGGATGGGCGGCACGGCGGCGCTCGAGTTCAAGTACGACGGCCTGCGCGTGCAGGCGCACGTGCCGAAGTCGGGCCCCGTGCGGCTGTTCTCCCGCCGGCTCGAGGAGATCAGCGCGCAGTTCCCCGAGCTCGTCGCCGACCTTCCGTCGGCCGTGCGAGAGCGGCCGGCGATCGTCGAAGGGGAGTGCGTGCCGGTCGACGCGGACACCGGCGACATCCAGCCGTTCCAGCTCGTCTCGAAGCGGCGGGGCCGGAAGTACGACCTCGAGAAGGCCCAGGCGGAGCTCCCCGTGCGCCTGTTCCTCTTCGACGTGCTCCTCGCCGCGGGCACGCCGACGTACTCCGAACCGTTCCCCGCGCGGCGCAAACTCCTCGAGTCGATCGTCCGGCCGAACGAGCACGTCGGGATCGCCGAGCAGCGGGTCGTCGCCTCGGTCGAGGAAGCCACCGCGTTCCTCGACGAGGCGATCAGCGCGGGCGGCGAGGGCGTGATGGCGAAGTCCGTCCAGCCGGGGAGCGCCTACCGGGCCGGCGCCCGCGGCTACTGGTGGATCAAGTACAAGCGCGACTACACCGTCGGCCTCGCGGACTCGATCGACGGCGTCGTGGTCGGCGCGTTCCACGGGCGCGGTCGTCGGGCGGGGCGATACGGCGCGTTCCTGCTCGCGGTCTACAACCCCGAGCGAGACCGGTTCGAGTCGTTCACGAAGGTCGGGAGCGGGTTCGACGACGCCCAGCTCGCGGAGATGCCCCGACGGCTCGCGAAGTTCGAGACCGACGAGCCCCCGCCCGAGGTCGAGACCGGCGTCACCCCGGACCGCTGGATTCGGCCCCACCTCGTGCTCGAGGTGCGCGGCGCGGAGCTGACGCTGAGCCCGATCCACCGCGCGGCCACCGGCGCGATCCGGGCCGGGGCGGGCCTCGCGCTGAGGTTCCCGCGCTTCACCGGCCGGTTCCGCGACGACAAGGGGCCGACGGAGGCGACGACCTCGAAGGAGCTCCTCGAGATGTACAAGCTCCAGGTGCGGCAGGAGTCCGCCGACGACCCGGACGGCGCCGACGCCGCCGGATGACCGCGCAGGTCGGGGTCCCCGCTCCGGCGGCGCGCGTGCATCCAAAGACATAAGAAGGGACGCCACGGTCGGCGACGAACGGGAACCCGCCAAGATTGCGGCTGACGAACTGCCGTACCTGCCGATGGCCGCGGACCTCTCCCGCGCGAGGATCGTAGA
>JASHWZ010000198.1 GCA_030043865.1 Thermoplasmata archaeon
GCTCGCGCCACGACCTCGTGAGGATAGAACGGTTCGCCGTCGTACTTGAGCAGGCGCTCCGAGAGGAAGATGCCGGTCTCCGCCCGGAGCAGGTGGCCGAACTGGCCGGAGTAGTTCGCCTCGACGAGGAGCGTCCGGTGGGTCTTCGCGAACTCGGCGCGAACGCGGTCGGCGTCCAGCGGATAGACGGTCGGAAAATGGAGCAGGTTCGTCGTCGTGCCCTGCGCGGCGAGGACCGTCATCGCGTCCCGGATCGCACCGATCGTCGAGCCCCAGGCGACGAACGTGAGCGGCGCGTCGCGCGGACCCTCCCACGCCGGGGGTTCGGCGCCCGCGACGAGTCCCTTCAGTTTGCGCATCCGCTTGTCCATCATCCGGGCGCGCTCCGCGACCCAGACCGGGATCCCCGACTTGACGTCCGAGACGAGGTGACCTTTCTCGTCGTGCTCGTCCGAGCCCGCGACGAACTGCAGCCCGGGTTGTCCGGGAAGCGCGCGGGGCGAGACGCCGGAGTCGGTGTAGAGGTAGCGCTTGTAGTCGTGCCCGTTCGGCTCGACCGTGAAGAGGGAGGGCACCGCGACGTCCATCGGGAGCTCCTCGCGGTCGACCGTCGCCATGTTCTCCGAGAGGTGAAGGTCGCTCGCGAGCAGGATCGGGGTCTGCCACGCCTCGGCGAGCTCGAAGGCGCGAATCGTCGCCCGGTACGCCTCCGCCGGATGCGACGGCGCGAGGATCGCGCGGGGGAATTCGCTCTGGCCGGCGCCGAGCATGAGGTTCAGGTCGCCCTGCTCGGTTTTCGTCGGGAGGCCGGTCGACGGCCCCGACCGCTGCGACTCGACGACGACGAGCGGCGTCTCCGTCATCCCCGCCATCCCGAGCGCCTCGACCATGAGCGAGAAGCCTCCGCCGCTCGTGGCGGTCATCGCTCGCACGCCCCCGAACGACGCCCCGATCGCCATGTTGATCGCGGCGAGCTCGTCCTCGGCCTGCTTGACGACCACCCCGAGCGCCTGCGAGTGCGCGGCCATCCAGTGCATGACGGACGACGCGGGCGTCATCGGGTACTGTGCGAGGAACTTGCAGCCGGCGGCCGCCGCCCCGAGGGCGATCGCCGCGTTGCCGTTCATGAGAAGCTTCGGCGCGCCGCGCTTCGAGATCGCGTGGTCGCTCGCGCCGATGTGCGACTTCGCGAACTCGTACCCCGCGGCGCTGGCCCCGAGGTTCCAGTCGACGACCTCCCCCGCCTTCCGGCCGAAGGAGTCCCGGAGCACTTCCTGGAGGAGATCGAGCGGGATTCCCGCGAGGAACGCGGAGGCCCCCATCCCGGCGGCGTTCTGCAGGATCGACTGGCTCGTGTACTTCCGGGCGAACTCGAGCGTCGGGACCCCGAGCGCGCGCACCCCCGCCGGCAGTTCCCCGTCGGCGACCGCGAACTTCTCGGGGTCGTAGACGACCGTCCCACCGCGGCGGAGCGACGGGGCGTGGACGCTCACGGTCTGCTTGTCGAGGGCGTAGAGCACGTCCGCCTGGTCCCCTTGCGAGTACGGGCGCGCGTCCGACGTGCGCGCCTGGAACCAGACATGCCCCCCGCGGATCACCGACTGGTAGGCGTTGAGCCCGAAGACATGCCAGCCCATCCGGGAGAAGCAGCGGGAGATCGTCTCCCCGATCGAGGCGATGCCGTCGCCGGCCTGGCCGCCGGCACGCACGGCGAGATCGGTCACGTCCGATTCGACTCCTTCCGTCGTATTAATCGGTTGTGCGGCGCCGCGGCCGAGGGCAACCCTTAGACGACCGGCGCGGTGACCTCGCCCGATGACGCGACCGGTCCGCGTGCTCCTGTTCGCGTCCGCTCGGACGGCGGTCGGACGAGGAGAGCTCGAGTGGGCCGTCCCTCCGGAGGGCACGCCCGCGTCGGCGCTGGCGCGCGAGCTCGCGACGGCGTTCCCGAAGCTCGCGCCGGCGCTCCGGGCGAGCCGGCTCGTGCGCAACGGTCGGCCGATCGACCGACCGGCGACGCGCATCCGGCCGGGCGACGAGTTCGCGATCCATCCTCCCTACGGGGGCGGATGACCGCCTCCGTTCGGCTGTCGCGACGTCCGCTATCGCTCGCGGCGGCCGCCCGCGAGCTCACGGGCCCCGAGCTCGGGGGCGTCGTGCTGTTCGCGGGACGCGTCCGCGGGGAACGCCGGGGTGGCTCGCGGGTCTCCGCGATCGACTACGAGGTCCACGCCGCGCCCGCGCGCGCCGTGATGCTGCGGCTCGCCCGGACGGCCCGGCGGCGCTACGGGGTCGAACGTACCGTGCTCTGGCACCGGGTCGGGCGCGTCCCGGCGGGCGAGGTGGCGGTCATCGTGGGCGTCGCGGCCGGCCACCGCGCGCCGGCGTTCGCGGGTGCGCGCTACCTGATCGACGTGCTGAAGCGGACCGTCCCGATCTGGAAGACGGAGCGAGCACGATCCGGGCGTCGACCGCCACGACGCCGCGTCCCTCGGACCGGACGATCAGCGGGTTGAGGTCGAGCTCGACGACCTCCGGGAGCTCGAGCGCGAGCTGCGAGACGCGCTCGATCGCCTCGGCGAGCGCGGGGACGTCGCTCGGCGGCTCTCCCCGGACGCCTTGGAGCAGCGGGTACGACCGAACGGACTCGATCATGTGCCGGGCCGCAAGCGGCCGGACGGGGGCGAGACGGAACGTGACGTCGCGCAGGACCTCGACGTAGATCCCCCCGGTGCCGAAGACGACCACCGGCCCGAACCCGGGGTCCCGCTGGACCCCGAGCAGCACCTCCTTGCCCTCGCGCACTTCGGACTCGACCTCGTACCCCGCGATCCGCGCGTGCGGCGCCCGACGACGGAGCGACGCCTGCATTCGTTCGTACGCGGCCGCGAGACCCGCGGGGTCCTCGAGGCCCAGCGCCACGCCGCCGACCTCGGTCTTGTGCGAGATGTCGGGCGAAGCGACCTTCAGGACGACCGGATAGCCGATCGTCCGAGCGGCCTCCCGCGCCTCGTCCAGCGAGCCGACCCGGCGGCTCTCGGGGAAGCGGAGGCCGTAGGCGCCCAGCACGGTCCTCGCGAGGTATTCCGGCAGCACGAGCTGACCGGCCGCCCGCGCCCGGCG
>JASHWZ010000199.1 GCA_030043865.1 Thermoplasmata archaeon
TCGCCGCCCTCGTGCAGGCGGGCGATCATCGACGCGAGCAACACCTCGCGCTGGTCGAGCCCCCAGATCGGGTAGTTCTGGATCAGGTACGCCGAGTGGTTCGCGTGACGCCAGAGGTCGATCGCGGTGCCGGCGTCGTGCATCCACCCCGCGACCCGGAGCGAGAGTCCCTCGCTGCGCCCCCACGCGAAGCGGTCGGCGAGCACGTCGAACAGCGCGAGCGCGGTGTCCGCCACCTCGCGGCCGTGGTCGAGACGGAACGCGAACGACTCGGCGGCGGCCGCCGCGCTCCGTTCGGCGAGCTCCTCGGCGCGCGCGGGCAGCCGCGCGCCGACCGCCTCGAGCGCGAGCCCTTCCCGGATCCCCGTGCCGGCGACGACGATCCGGCCCGCGTCGGTCGCCCGGAGCAGCTCCTGGAGGACCACGAGTCCGGCGACGACGACGTCCGCTCGGTCGGCCCCGATCCCGGGGACCGACCGACGCTTGGCGGCCGACATCTCACCGAGCAGCTCGGCGAGCGCTTCGAGGTCGTGGTCGAACAAGGGGTAGCCGTGCACGCGCTCGACGGGATAGTCCCGGAGCTCGATTGCGGCCCGGGCGAGCGACCGCACCGTGCCGCCGACGCCGAACAGCCGATACCCCTTCCCGCCGAACGCCTCGAAGACCGAGCCGATCGTCTCGCGGACGTGCTCGCGCAGCTCGTCGACCTCGCGGCGCTTCGGGGGGTCGTGGGCGAAGAACCGCTGGGAAAGGCGCAGGGCTCCCAGGGGGACGCTGACGGAGTTGCGGAGGCGGCCCGAGCGGACCTCGGCGACCTGGAGCGAACCGCCGCCGAGGTCGCTGACGATGTCGTGGTCGAGCTCCCACGCGCCGGCGATCCCGAGGTAGGCGTAGCGCGCCTCCTCGGCCCCCGAGATGATCCGGAGCGTCACGTCGGTCTGGCGCTCGACCCGGCGGACGAACTCCGCGCCGTTCGGCGCGTCCCGGACCGCGCTGGTCGCGACGCCGATCGTCCGGGGGAGGCCGAGGGAGCGGATCGCGGCCGCGAACCGGCCGACCGCGGCGATCCCCCGCTCCATCGCGGCGGGAGCGAGCCGACCGTCGGGGCCGGTGTCGAGCCCGAGGCGCGGCGACTCCTTCGTCTCGTAGAACGCCCGCACCGCGCCGGACGCCGACGCCTCGAAGGCGACGCACCGGGCCGTGTTGGACCCGACGTCGATCACGCCGATCGTGCGCTCGCCCCGGAGCCGAACGCTCGAGAGCGGCGGCGCGAGCTCGGCCGACCGGGTGCGGTCCACGGGGTCCGACAGGGCGGTTCCTACATAGCCCTGAGCGCGGCGACCGGGCGAGGGCTTACTACCCGTCGGGCGTCTCGGGCCGCCCGAGGCCCCGGTGCCGCCGACCCGCTCCGCGCGCCGCATCCCGCCGGCCACCCTCGCCCGGGAGGTCGACCGGCTCCTCGCGACGGTCGCCGGCACCGCGGACGACGTGATCGATCGCTCCCACCCGTCGCCCGAGAGCCTCCACGAGCTGCACCGCGAGATGCGGCGCCTTCGCCACGCGATCGCGATCTGGGAGCGGGTGATCGCCGCCGGCCCGCGCGAGCTCGCCCGGCCGCTCGACCAGCGCTTGAAGCGGCTCGCCCGGATGGTCGGCAAGGTCCGGGACCGGGACGTGGTCCTCCACCTGCTCGAAGGCCCGACGCTGCCCCGCCCGGTCCGGGAGGACGCCGCGCTCGTCGCCCGACTGCGCGCCCGCGTGCGCGACGACGCGCGCACCGGCCGCGAGCTCTTGCGGGTGTTCCTTCGGTCGGAGCGCGACGCGCACCTCTTTGAGGGGTTCCGCGGGCTGCTCGAGCTCCGCCTCCGGCCCCGGGCGGGCGAGCGCCTCGGCGAGATCCTTGAGGACGAAGAGACCCGCCGGGACTCGCGGGTGCGCACCGCCCATCGCAAGGCCCGCAAGCGCCCGAGCTCGACCCGCTTCCACCGTCTGCGCATCCAGGTCCGGCGGCTCCGCCATCTCGACGAGGTCCGGGCCCGGCTCGACGGCGCGCGCCTCGAGGAGTTCCCGCCCGAGGCCCGACGCCTCCAGACCCGGCTCGGCCGCCTCCACGACCTGGACGTCGTGCTCGCCGAGCTCGACGCCGACCTGCGGGCGACCGAGTGGGCACGGGCGCTGCGGCGCGAGCGCAACGCCGTGCGGGACTCGATCCGCCGGTCGATCCGGGGTCGGCGTTGGCCCGCGCTGCGGCGCGTCGCGCCGGATGAGGCCGCCCCGCACCGCGCAAGCTCTTAGCTCCGACGGCCTCCCGAGGCGGGATGCCGGCGGCCGACCGCGCGGAGCTCGACGCGGCGCTCCGCAACGCGCTCGGCGAGAGCGGCGCGGTCGGCGCGACGGTGCGCCAGCTCGCCTCGCGCTTGGAGGACCGACCGGACCGCGTCGGGGCGGCGCTCGCCGAACTCCAGGAGCGGGGCGACGTGCTCCGGCTCGGGCGAGGGCTCTACGTCCTCCGCCTGTTCGAGCATCTGGACGAGCGGAGCGGGTTCGTCGACCCCGCGGCGTACGTCGAGCGGTTCGCGCGGGAGAACGGGGTATCGCTCGGCGGGTACTCCGGGGCGATCACCTTCCGGTCGAACGAGTCGGCGCCCGTCCACCGCTGGTGGCCGTACGTCCAGGGGTTCTCCGCCGACTTCGTTCGGGGCGTGCTCGACGCCGCCGACCTCGCGCCGGGAGCGCGGGTCCTCGACCCGTTCGCCGGCAGCGGGACGACCTTGGTCGAGGCGCGGCGTGCCGGTGCCACGGGCTGGGGCACGGAGCTCCTCGCTCCCGCCGTTCTCGCCGCGCGGGTGAAGACGCACTTCGAGCTCTCCGGCGCGAGCCTCCGCACGGCCGCCCGGAGGACCGTGGCCGAGGCACGACGGCGCACCGCCGGCCGCCTCCCGTTCCTGAAGGAGACGGCCCGGCAGTTCGATGCCGAGGCGCTCCGCGACCTGACGCGCCTGCGCGATGCCCTCCCGCCGCGCGGCCCCCCGCTCGCCGACGCGCTCCGGCTCGCGTTCGGCCGGATCCTGATCCCGTCGAGCCGGCTCCATCGCTCCCCGTGCCTCGGCTACAATCGTCGCTACCGCCCCTCGGCGGTCCGACCGTTCGACCGGTTCCTCGACGCGGCCGAGACGATGGCGGCCGACCTCGACGCGCTCGCGGCGGAGCGGCCCTCCTGGGGGCCGTCGACGCAGCTCGTCGCCGGGGACGCGCGACACGTCGCGTGGCCCCACGGCTCGGTCGCCCTCGCCGTGACGAGTCCTCCGTACGTGAACGGGCTCGACTACGTGATGAACTACAAGGTCGACCTCGCCTGGCTCGGCTACGCGAAGTCGTACGCCGACCTCGCCGCGCTCCGGAGCGCCGAGGTCGCCTGCGACAACCTGCCGCGGACGGAGACGGCGGGCTACCTCGCGGTCCATGGCGCCGGCGACCCGTGGCTGGACGAGATCCTTCCACG
>JASHWZ010000200.1 GCA_030043865.1 Thermoplasmata archaeon
TCGGCTCCCGGAACGGCGAGGTCGGCGCTCGGCGTGTCCACGAGCTGGAGGAAGAGGCCGGTGTTCGGGCCGCCCTTGTGCAGCTGACCGGTCGAGTGCAGGAACCGCGGGCCGTAGCCGAACGTGGTCGCGAGCCCCATCCGCTCGAGCAGGCGGCGCCGGAGACCGTCGAGCGCCGCCGACGCGTCGGGTGTCGGCGCGAGGTACGCCTGGATCGCGAGGTAATCTCCCGGGTGCGCCGACCCGAGCCATCCCCGGACCGCGGCCGCGAGCGCCACTGGGTCGCTCGCCGGAACGGTCTCCGCGGTCGGCGTCGCGGGCCCGCCGGCCGGCGCGGCCATCGCCCGTCGGGCGAGCTCCTTCGCGAGCTCGACGTCCGGCTGGTCGTACGGGTTGATTCCGATGATGCTCCCCGCGCTCGCGACGGCGACTTCCCAACGGAAGAACTCCTCGCCGAGCGCGAGGCGGTCGGGGAGGCGCAGCCGCACGACCGGGAACCCGGCGGCCTCGAGATGAGCGACGTGGGTCGCGAGCACGCCGTCCACCTGACCGGCCTCCTGGATCTCCACGAACAGTCGGTCGCCCGCGTAGTGGTCCACCGCCACGCGCGGCTCGTCGACGATCGGCACGATCCCCTTCCCGATCTTGCCCGTGCTCTCGGCCACGAGCTGTTCGGTCCAGACGGGGAAGGGCGCCAGCGAGCCGCCGGCGTAGAACGTGAGCTTGTCCTTCCCCCGCGTCGCGAGGGTCCCGATCGCCGCCCCGAGCGAGAGCCCCGGGTTCTCCTCGACCTCGACGGTCGGGGCGCAGGCGAGCGCCATCGTCCAGGCTCGGTCGAGTAGAGCGCCGACGTCGAGACCGATCAGGGCCGCGGGCACGAGCCCGAACATCGTGAGCGCCGAGTACCGGCCCCCCACCGTCGGCACCGCCAGGAAGACGGCCCGGAACCCCTCGTCGTGGGCGAGCTTCTCGAGCGGCGTCCCGGGGTCCGTGATCGCCGCGAAGGATCGTCCGGGGTCGCCCCCCGCGGTCCGTACGAGCTCGGCGAAGTAGCGATAGAACGAGTTCGGCTCGGTGGTGGTGCCCGACTTGCTCGAGACAAGGAACAGGCTCCGCTTCGGGTCGATCTTCGACGCGAGCGCTCGGATCGCATCCGGGTGGGTCGAGTCGAGGACGTGGAGCTGCGGGTAGCCCGGGCGACTGCCGAACACGGCCCGAAGCACGTCGGGTGCGAGGCTCGAGCCGCCCATCCCGAGGACCACCACGTCGGTCCGGCCCTCGCCGCGCACCTCCTCGGCGAACGCCGTGAGGTGCTCCACCTGGTCGTACATCCGCTCGGGCAGGTGGAGCCAGCCCATGCGCTCCGCGACGTCGCTCGGGGGCGCGGCGGGCCAGAGGGTCGGGTCCTGTTTCCAGAACCGCTCGGGGACCCGGGCCTCCTGCCAGCGGTCCTCGAGCGTCTCCACCGCCGCCTCATCGCTCGCGAGGTCCCACGACTGCGGGTCCACCGAGCCTCCCAGCAAGGCCTCCCGCTTGCTCGCCAGCGAGCGGGTCAAGAGGTCGAACGAGTCGACGAACAGTTTCACGCCCTCGGTCTGAAGGTCCCGGCAGACCCTCTCCAGGTCCACGCCGACCGAGGCGGCCCGGCGCAGCGTCGCTCGGGCCGCGTCGGGCGCGTCGGTCAGGGTGTCGCCCCGCACGACCCCGTGGTCCTCGAACGCCGCGAGCGTCGCGGGCGGGATCGTGTCGACCGTTTCGGGCCCCACCAGTTCCTCGACGTAGAGTGTGTCGCGGTACCGGGGGTCCTTGGTGCTGGTGCTCGCCCAGAGGACCCGCTGGGGCCGCGCTCCGCGCGCGGACGATGCGGCGAACCCCGGACCGTGGAACAGCTCTCGAAACCTCGCGTAGATCGCGCGAGCGTTGGCGATCGCGACCGTCCCGCGGAGCGGCGCGGCGTCGGGCGAGGAGGTCGCGTCGAGCAGCTTGTCGACGGCCGTGTCGATCCGACTGACGAAGACCGATGCGACCGACGCGACGCGCGAGGGCTCGGAAGAACGAGCGATCCCCCGGAGGAACGCCTGCGCGACGGCCTCGTACTGCGCCGCCGAGAACAGCAGCGTGACGTTCACGCTGATCCCTTCCGACAGAAGCTGTTCGATCGCGGGAACGCCCTCCGCCGTGCCCGGCACTTTGATCAGCAGGTTCGGCCGGTCGACCTCTTTCCAGAGACGCCGAGCTTCCGCCACGGTGCCCGACGTGTCGTGGGCGAGCGTCGGGGAGACCTCCAGACTCACGAACCCGTCCGCGCCCTGCGTCCGGTCGTAGACGGGACGGAGCACATCGGCCGCGCCCTGGGCGTCCTCGACGGCGAGGTGCTCGTAGAGGGTCGACGCGTTCGCCGTCGGGTCCGCCGCGAGCAGCTCGCGCAGCCGTGCGTCGTAGTCGTGGCTGCCGGCGATCGCTTTTTCGAAGATCGTGGGATTGCTCGTCACGCCGGTGATGCCGTCCCGCTCCACCATTCGACGCAGCTCACCGGAGGCGAGCAGGTTGCGACGGATGTAGTCGAGCCACGGCGACTGTCCGTGCCGAAGAAGCTCGGTCGGGGAGGTCATGTTCCGGGGGTCCCCGACCGAACGCCGAGCACGCGGTGGACGACCTCGACGACGTGCTCCGGCGTGAAGCCGAACTCCTTCTGCAGGACCGGCCCGGGGGCCGATGCGCCGAATCGGTCGATGCCGAT
>JASHWZ010000031.1 GCA_030043865.1 Thermoplasmata archaeon
TAGAACGCCGACTTCACGACCGGCGCCTCGCCGCCCGGCGGGAACCGCACGCGGACCGCGGAGGCGCGGCCGAACGCGGTGAACTCGAGCGAGTACCAGACGGCGACCCACTCGCCCGCCGCGGAGAGGAACGCCTCCCCGAAGTGGTACGTCGTGTCGATCACGGTGCTCGCCTTGCGCGCGAGCCCGTACGACCAATCGAGCGCCTCGGCCGCGCTCTTCGGGGCGCCGGAATGGGGCGGCGGGACGATCGGTGCATCCACCGAGTACGGGCCGTCGACGACCCCGCGGCCCCAGACGTACCGGGCCCAGCGCGTGCGGACCCGGCCGTCGGCGCTCTCCTCCGCGAGGAGCACCCAGTGGAACGGGTTGCCGGTCGGCACGACGACCTGGTAGCCGCCGAGGGCCGCGAGCTTCCGACCGATCGACAGGCGACCCGCGAGCCGGATCGCGAAGTACGCCGCGAAGAACGCCATCAGCACGTAGACCGTGAGGAGATACCACGCGAACGCGACGTGGTTGCGCTCGACGCCGAGGAGGAGGTAGAACGAGACGACCGAGACGACCAAGGTCGCGAAGTTCACGGCACGGTCGGCGTCGAGGTGCACCTGCCGCTCGGAGAACGGGAGCAGCGGCGGCACCGCGAAGTTCGTGAACCCGTCCTGGAGGATGTGGCAGACCCCGCCGACGAACATCACGAGGAAGTAGACGTACGGGGACCCCGGCGCGATCCTCGGCGCGATCAGCGCCCCGGCGACCGCGACGATCGTCACGCCCGTGAGCGAGTGCGTGATCCCGTGATGGCGCAGGATCGGGAACCGGCGCGCGAGCGGGAAGAACAGGGCGTCGGCGTCCGGCAGGCCGCCCGCGAGCGCGCCCGCGGCCAGGTACGACGGCTGGAACCCGACGATCCCGAAGGTGACGAGGTAGGCGACCAGGATGTGGGTGAACAGGTCCACGGAGGGGAGGACGGGGGCGCTACAGCAGCCCTTCCTCCATCACCTCGACCGATTCGACGTGCGGCAGCTTGGCGAGCGCGTGCTCGGTCGAGTCGAGGACCCCGCCGGCGTCGTCCATGACGACGGACACGAGGAGCGACTTCAACCCGTAGGCGATCTCCTTGACCTGCATGCCCCGGATCGTGACGCCGGCGGGCAGGGACGGAGGGATCGCCTTCGCGACGGCCGTGAGGTCGGTCTCGACGCCGTGGGGCATCAGACGGAACAGGACCGCGACCTGACCCATCGGCGCGGCTCCTACGGCCCCTCGAACCCGCAGTTCGGGCACCGGTACGGCACGCTCTGGTCGCGGCAGCGCGCGTCCCGCCCGATCGTCACCTGGCCACAGCTCGGGCACGGGAACTGCGTCGCCCCCTTCGCGGGGACCGCCCGCCCGCAGGAGGTGCAATGGATGACCGCGGTGGACTGCATCGGGACCGTCACTTCTTCGTCGGCGTGCGTCGGCGCGCGGCGACCCGGGTGATGAATATAAAGAGCGCGCCGAAGAACGCGACCGCGCCCGCCACGTACCAGAGCGTGTAGCTTGGGGCGGGGCCGGGGATGTAGAACGTCTTGGAGTAGGACGTCGACCCGCCGGAGAACGTCACCAGCCCGTGCTCGGTCGTGAGCGAGGCCGTGAACGTGTGGTACCCGCTCCCGAGGCTCGTCGTCGCGTAGGAGAACGTCGCGACGTACGTCTCGTGGCCGGTGAGCGACGGGACGCTCACCGAGCCGACGGGGGTGCCGTCCAGGGAGATCGTCAGCGAGAACGCGAGGATCGTCGCGGAGGTCGTCGAGAGCAGCGTCATCGACAGCGTGTACGGCTGCACGACCTGGACGTCGTAGGTGATGTTGAGCGACTCGTTCGCGCCCTTGTACGTCGACGTGAACTCGACCACGATCGTCAGGATCTCGGAGATGTTCCCGACCGTGAGCAGCGCATCGACCCCGGTCCGATTCACGATGCCGGACTCGCTCGGAGTGATCGTGACGCCGGTCGTGTTCGAACCGGTCACGGACGCGTAGTACGAGAAGTTCCCCACCTCGGTGCCGTTGGCCGCGAACGCGGGGCCCCCGGTGCCGTTGATCAGGTAGTCCTTGTTGACGTTGTAGCCGAGCACGGTCGGTCCCGTGACGTTCCCCGTCACGGGCGTCGCGGACGAGGAGTCCGGCGCCGCAGCGGCGAGCGCCCGCGCCGGGAGACCGACGACGGCGGCCCCGAGGAGCAGCGCGACGAGCGCGAGCGCGACCGACCGCCTCATCGCCGGATCCACCTCCGGCTCCGCCACCAGCGGTAGGTGATCACGCCCACGACGAGGGCGATCGCGGGGACGAACGAGACGAGCGGGATGAGCCAGTCGGGGGGCTCGGCGACGACCGCACCGACCCCCGGACCGGTGACGGTCGCGGGCGCGGTCCCGTTCGAGTTCCCGGTCGTGAACGTCGCGACCGGGACCGGGAGCTCCGCGGTCGACTGGTACGCCCCGCTGCCGTTCAGCACCGACGCCTGGACGGTCACGAGCCCGATGGGCAAGAAGATCGACGAGGTGGTCGTCAGGTTCACCGAGTACGTCGAGTTCGAGTACGCGTCGAGCGACACGACGGGGGAACCGATCGGGCCCGAGATGCTCCGGAACGAGAAGGTCCATCCTTCGGAGTTCAGCCGCGTCGAGTCGACCACCGAGAGGCGCACCGACTCGACGATGTTCCCGGTGTTCGCGAGGTAGAACGGCACGATCGCGTGGTTGAGCCCGACCTGCGGCGGCGAGCTCGAGGTGGAGCCGGCCGAGACCCCGTAGTACGCGACGACGTTGACCGTCGGGGAGAACGAGCCGATCGAAGTCCCGTTCGCGAGCTCGAAGCTGATGACGACGGGCGCGTGGACCGTCGGCGTGAGGGGCGGGACGTCGATGACGACGTTCCCGCTCAGCGTCGTGGCGGCGGCGCCCGGCAGCAGCGTCACGTTCCCGAACGAGAACGTGAACCCCCAGGACGACGGGCTCCCGACGGGGTGCACGGTCACCGCGATGTTCCCGACGTTCCGCACGGCGAACGCGAAGGAGGCGGTCCCCGGCGACGTGATCGTCGCGGAGGACGTCCCGACGATCGTCGCCGACACCGCGGAGACGTACGTGTACTGGAGCGCGAGGGTCGTCCCGACGTTCCCGCGGACGACGGAAACCGAGGTGGTCGCCGTGGCGCTCGCGAACAGGCCGTTGGAGGTGCCGTACGAGTTCGCCGTGGCGGTGTACGTCCCGAGCGGCAACGCGACGAGCAGCGACGAACCGGCCGAGAGGTTCGAGTAGACGGCGACGTCCCCGAACGCGTTCTTCACGGTGAGGTTCACGAGGCCGGTCAGCGGCGACGCGCCGACCGGCGACTGGAGGTAGAACGTGACGGTCCAGGTCGGCGAGAGGACGATGGAGACCGGCCCGCTGGAGTCGATCGACGCGGTCGCGCTCGCGAATCCCGCGAGCGGGCTGCTCCCCCCACCGCCGGTCGCGTAGATCGAGTACTGCCCGGGGAGGAGCCGGGTCGAGAACGTGCCGTTGGCGGCCGTGACGTTGAACGAGGTCGCGTCGCCCGACGGTCCGTAGAGACGGACCGTGCCCGAGACGTACCCGGGGACCCCGGCCGCGGTGAGCGTACCGCTCAGGCTCACGAGCTGAGTGGTCCCGACGGTGGGGACCGTACAGGAGGTGCTCGTACTCGCGATCGTGCAGACGGCGCCGGGCGCCGTCACCCACGACCGGTAGTAGCTTCCCGACGCCGAACTCAGGAGCTGCGTGCCCGCGGCGTACACCCCGTAGGTCGCCGGGCCGGGGAGCGGCGCCTCGAACGTACCGTTCTTCACCGGTACGAGCGCGATCGCCCCGCTCGGGCTCGTCAGCGTGGCCGTCGTGGTGAGCGGCACGACGACGTTGGCCGCGCTCTCGAGCGTGCCGGTCAGTTCGACGCTCGGGCTCGTGAGCGCGAGCGTGGGGGTCGTGGTGCCGGTGCTCGCGATCGTCACCGGCGTGAGGAGGCTATAGATCGTCGTGCCCGCCTCGACGATCGAGTACGCGGAGTAGCTGCCCGTCGGGGCGTAGAATCCTTTCGTGTAGACGGTGCCGTTCATCGTCTCGTTGAACGACGACGAATAGAGCGTGACGGTCACGTCCTGGAGGGCGCCGCTCGGCGGGAGCGTGATCGTCCCGGTCGAGCTCCGTTGCGAGAGGAGCGACAGGGAGAACGTGGCGGACGACGCCCCGAACGCGACCGTGCCGTTCGTCGGGCCGACGGGCAGGTAGATCACGCTCCCCGAACCGGTCCCCGCCCAGCCCGAGAGCGCGTACGTTCCGGGCGTGAGGCCGACCGTCCACGTGGGGCCGCCGGTGAGGACGATGCCCGTCGCCGTGGCGCTTCGGGCGGTGACGTTGAGGGTGATCGACGTGCCGGACGGTACGCCCGTGACGGTGATCGTCACCGGCACGTTGCTGAGGGCGAGCGGGAACCGCGACATCGCCGCGAGCCCGTTCGGGCTGATCCCGCAGGCGGACGCACTGACGAACCCGCTCAGCCCGGCGCTGACGCAGTAGGAGGTCGCCGACAACGGGAGCGCCGCGGGCACGTAGACCACCACGGTGCCGTTCGTCGCGGCGAGCGCGGTCACGGTCGGCCCGGCGCTCCCGGCGGAGACCGTGACCCGGGCGCCCGCGGCGGGGAAAAGCTCCGTCGACCCCGACGCCGTGCCGACGAAGAAGCGGGCCGCGACGGCGACCGACGGCTTCAGGTTGAGCGCGGTCGGGAACGTGAGCGAGATCGAGGAGAGCGCGGAGTACATCGTGCCGACCGACGCGTTCGGGCCCTGGAGCGCGAGGACGGAGTAGCTCCCCGAGGGCAGGTACAGCGTGTAGGCGCCACTCGTCGACGCCCAGGTCGTGACCGGGGCGCCCGCAGCGGTGTACGCGATCACCGCGGTCCGCGTGGTGTTGGTCGACGGGGCGACCTGCGCCACCGAGCCGGTGAGCGCGATCGCCGGCGTGAGGGAGAGCGCGAGCGAGGCGCTCGGGTTGAGCGTCGACGCGGCGATCTCGCCGACACCGGCGTAGAGCTTCGCGCCGACGTAGCCGAGCACGTTCACCGAGTAGTTACCGACCGGGAGCGCGAGCGTTACCGCACCGTTCGACGCCGTGACGGCGGTGGTGCCGTTCGCCCCGGCCTCGGCGATCGCCTCGATCGGGGAGAGCGACGCGTTCGCGTACGACGCGATCGGTAAGAACTGCACGGGCACGCCCACCGCGGGCGCGCCGTTCGCCGCGACCGAGACGAGCACGGTGGAGGTCGTCGCGAGCGTCAGGTTCTTCGTCGCGCCGGCGCTCGGCGAGTCGAGCACGAGCCGCACGCCGACCGACCTCTCGGACGTCCCGGGGAGCGTCGCGGAGAGCGTGTAGTTCCCGGGGATGAATCCGGAGATCGTGAAGTTGCCCGTCGCGTTCGTCGTGTTGCGGAACGTCGCGCCCGCCGCGTTCCCGAGCGAGACGACGGCGCCGTTCGCGGCCCCGCCCGTCGAGGTGAAGATGTGGCCGCTCACGGTCCCCACCGTGAGGCCCGCGGTCGCGTTCGTGATGCCGGTCGTCTCCACCGTGAGGGACGGCTGCGAGTAGTTGTAGCCGTCGTAGATCACGTTGAAGTTGTAGACGCCCGGCGGGACGTTCGTGAGCGTGAACGACCCGCTCGCGTCCGCAGTGGCGGTGAGCTTGGTGACGTTCCCCGGGCCCCAGAGGATCGCCTGGGCACCGGGGAGGAGCGGGTCGGTGTAGGTGTACTCGGAGTTGTTGGCCGTGTTGAAGTAGACGAGCCCCGAGACCGTGCCCGACGGGATCGTGATCATCTCCTGGATGCTCGGGGCGTTGAAGGAGAGCCCGACCGCGTTCGAGACCGTGATGTTCACGTGCTTCAGGAGGATGTTCCCCTGCTGGCTCAACCCCTCGAACGTGCCGGTCGTCACGTTCAGGGTGTCGTTGCCCGGCGGAAGGATCACCGAGAACGAGCCGTCCGGGGCCGTGGTGACCGTCATGTGGGGGATGCCCCACTGGTCGAAGACGGTGACGCGGGCGCCGCCGACCGGGGCGCCGTTCGCGAGCCGGACCTCCCCGACGACGGTCTGCCCTGGGTAGTACTCCAGCATCGACTCGCCGCCGTTGAAGTACATGTCGGCCGAGGTGTTCGCGATCCCGACGCCGCCCGCGGCGAGGTGGAGGGCCTCGGGGGTGTTGGTCGCGTAGTAGCAGCTCGAATCGGTGGCCGCCAACGTGGCATTGTCGCAGTAGTAGGCCGTCTGGTAGACGACCTCGAAGTGGTTGAGCATCCAGCCCGGCTCGATCGGGTCGTCGACCAGCGAGCCCTCGAGACCGGGGATCCCCGCGGTCATCCCGACGTCGGTGCCGTTGTAACCGAAGTACGTCCGGTAGATCATCGAGTTGTAGAACGGCGCGAAATAATTGATGTAGTAATTCACGGCGGAGACGTCGGCGGGGACGTCCCCGAGCGGGTAGTAGTTCCCGTCCGACCCGAGGACGGTGACGTTGAAGTACGTCGTCGGGAGGCCGGCCGAGTTGATGACCCGGCCCGTGAGGTCCGCGGGCGCGTAGTAGATGCCCGTGTCCTCACCGCTGAACGGGATGAGGCGGCTGTCCGCGAGGTCGTAGCGGATCGACCAGCCCGTGTACTGCTGGACGTCGTCGTAGATCTTCGCGACGCCGCTCAGCGTCTGCGACGTGGCGATGAAGTAGGTCATCGCCATGTACATCGCGTTGTCCGCGGTCAGCGTGCTCGGGTTGACCGGTAGGTAGCGGCTCGGGTTCGCGACGACGAGCTGCACGTCGTAGCTCTCGTTGACCATGAAGTTGTGGAGCTGGGTCAGGTTGAGCCCGTCGCCGGCGAGGATGGTGTTCAGGGCGGGCGGGAGGTACGGCTCGCCGGTCTTCGACGCCTCGGCGGAGAGGAGCGTCGTCGCGAGCACGGCGATCGCGCTCGACTCGTTCTGAGCGAGCAGGAACTGGCCCGCGGGGTCGATCCCGTTCTGGAAGTTGTCGGCGACGCTCGGGTGCTCACCTTGGTCGATCGTCTGGAACCCGTAGTCCCACCAGCTGACCACCGCCGGACGTTGAGATTCCACGAGATTCGTGTCCTGTTCGGCGAGCCAGTTGTAGCCGGCGCTATCGTACTGGTTGGAGGTGTCGATCGTCGTCCCCGCCGCGCCGAAGTAGTTGTCGGCGGTGGAACTGTTCCCCTTCAGGAACGACGGGAGGGTGTCGTAGACCTGGGCGGAGAACCCGTCCTTCGTGTTGCCCGGGATCCCCGCGTCGATCGAAATCCAGACGTTGGGGAGGACCACCACGAGGACGAGCAGCAGCACGAGGACGTGGCGCGGCTTGAACGACTTACGGAACGCCGCGGCCTGGCTGCCGCGGTCGGAGAGCGACGCGACGTTCCGGCGGAGCTCGCCGTAGCTGCCGACGTCCAACGCGCGCTTGATCGGCTCGGCGGGAAGGAGCGCGAATGCGGGCGAGCCGAGCAGGAAGAACTTCGCGGCCGAGATCGGGAGGTAGATAGAGAGGACGGCGAAGACGAGGAAGACGATGTGGTGGCGCTTGAACTTCCCCCGGACGAGCAGGTACAGGAAAATCACGAGACCGACGAACGCGAGGAAGAACGTCACGACCCCGTAGCCGACGACGAGCTCGTCGATCGAGGGCGCCTGCGCCTCCGCGACGGTCGAGTAGATCAGCGTCTTCGCGAAGTAGCCCTGCCCCGTGACGATGTTGGTGAAGTAGGTCGGCTCGAAGAACGCGAGGAACGCTCCCGCTGCGATGACGAGCAGCCCGAGGAACGGGATCGAGAAGACCCACGGGATGTCCCGCATCAAGAGGAACGGGAGCAGGAGCGCGAGCACGCCGAAGTAGAGCAGGAGCGG
>JASHWZ010000201.1 GCA_030043865.1 Thermoplasmata archaeon
GGCCGCGGCGGTCGCCTTCACCGGGATCATCGGGTTCGTGGGCCTGGTCGCCCCCCACGTGATCCGGCGGACGGTCGGAACGGACTACCGGATCGTCCTCGGGGGGTCGGCGATGACGGGCGCCGCGTTCCTGCTGGCCGCCCGCGACGTCTCGATCCTCGTGTTCCCGACCTCGGTGCTCCCGATCGGGATCTTCACGGCGTTCGCGGGGGTGCCGTTCTTCCTGTATCTCCTGTACCGACAGAGCCGCGCCGTGACCATGGGAGGCATGTGAGCGACGGGCCCCCGGCGCTCCGGCTCACCGGCCTCAGCGTGAGCTTCGGCACCCGTCCCGCGTTGCGCGACGTCGAGCTCTCGGTCGCGCCCGGCGAGGTCGTCGCGCTCGCCGGGCCGAACGGTTCCGGTAAGACGACGCTCATCCGGGCGGTGCTCGGCCTCCTCCCGTCCGAGCCGGGCGCCATCGAGGTGCTGGGAGCGCCGCTCGCCTCGCTTTCGGTCCGCGAACGGGCCCGGCGGGTCGCGTGGGTCCCTCAGGAAGAAGGGGCCCGGGACAACGTCCGGCTGGTCGACTATGTCCAGTACGGTCGGTATGCCCACCGGGACGCCTGGGATGGGGAGCTCGCGAGCGACCGCTCGGCCGTGGAGCAGGCGCTCGCCTCGTCCGGCCTCGCCGATCGGGCCCGCGACGGGATCCTGACGCTGAGCGGCGGCGAGCGGCAGCGGGCCACGCTCGCCCGCGCGCTCGCGCAGGAGACCCCGATCCTGCTGCTCGACGAGCCGACCTCCCACCTCGACATCGGGCATCAGCTGGATTTCCTTGGTCGGGTGCGCGACCTCGCGCGGATGCGCGGGGTGACGGTCCTCGCCGCGCTCCACGACCTCAACCTCGCCGCACGGTTCACCGACCGCGTCGTCGTGCTCGCCCGCGGCCGGGTGGTGGCGGACGGTCCGCCGGTCGGGGTGCTCTCGGAGGAGCTACTGCTCCGCGTCTGGGGAGTCGTCGCCGAACGGAGGGTGGAGGCGGGCACGGGGGTCCCGTACCTGATCCCCCAGCGGCTCGTCCTCCACCCGGCCCCGGCCGAGGGGCTGGGCGGCTGGGGACCGGTGCACGTGGTGGGCGGCGCCGGCAGCGCGGCCCCGTTCCTCCGGGCGCTGGCGGACGAAGGGGCGCGGCTCACCGTCGGCGCGCTGAACCTCCTGGACTCGGACGCCGAGGTCGCCGAGCAGCTCGGCGCCCCGACCGCGATCGAAGCGCCGTTCGCCCCGCTCGGCGAGGAGGTACGGCGTCGGAACCGCGAGCTGCTCGGCGAAGCCCGCGCGATCGTCGTCGCCGCCTTCCCCGTGGGCCCGTCCAACCTCGCGAACCTCGAGGATGTGGAACCGTTCGTGGGCCGAGTGCCGGTCTTCCTCGCGGCCGAGCCGCCGATCGCGGCGCGGGACTGGACCGGCGGGCGGGCCACGGAGGCGTGGGAACGCCTACGCGCGAGCGGCGCGAGCGTGGTCGCCACGCCGGCGGAGCTCGGTGCCCGACTCCGGGCGACCGCGGTCGGGGCGACCGGCCCGACGGACGCTTCGGAGCGACCGCACGTCGACTGACGGCGGGCGGCCCCCGCCCCAGTCCGCGAACAGCCGCGAGAGGTCGCGTTCCAAGACGAACACCGTGGCCGAGACGCCCACGCGGGCGGCCTCGGCGGACGCGCTGGCCACCGCGAACCGCAGGATGGGGCCGTCCCAGGCGCGGCGGAGCAGGAGGTACGCTTCGAGGCCCTCGGCGGCGACCAGGGCCGACGTCGACGGAACGGCCTCCCGAAGGCGTGCGCGCGTCCCGGGGTCGTCGATCTCGTCCTCGGCGATCGTCACGACGGAGATCTCGGCGGGCGTGATCGGTACGATCCCCTCGAGCTTCTCGACCTCCACGAGCCCGCCCGCGGGCGCGCCGACCCGCGCGACGCCCCGGGAAGCGCCCGCCGCCCCCGGCCGGGCCGAGAGGAGGCCGTCCACGAGCTCGAGGGAGACGGCACTGCCCTTCGCGATCGGTGCCTCGGCCCGCGCGCGCGTCGATCGTACGACGTGGAGGTGGGCGAGGCGCTCGCGCACGTCGTCCGCGACCCCGGCGAGCCCCTCGTGGAGCCAGGCAACGCCCTCTACGGTCGGACGGTATTGGCCCCCGCGCCGCTCGATCAGCCCCCGGCGGACGAGTTCGCGGAAGACGTTGGACACCGCTTGGACCGTCAGTCCGAGCCGTTCCGCGACCGGCCGGAGCTGCGTTACCTCGACGGTCGTGCACTCGTAGAGGAACAGGAGCTCGGTGACCGTGCCGGCGCGGCGCAGCGCGCGCAGCCCCTCGGCGGGCGTGGGCACGACGGACCGGGACATTGCCCCGCGAACGAACCGACGGATTAAAGTTCTCTTGCCCTGCCGGGCAAGTCGAATTTACGCGACACGGGCCGGGGAGGGGGACCGGGTCGGCGCGGCTTCCTCGATCTCGCGTCGGATCGACCGGAGCCGGTCGCGGATGCGCGCCGCTTCCTCGAAGTCGAGTCGCTCGGCGGCGAGGCGCATCTCCTCCTCGAGGTTCGCGAGCAGCAGCGGGGCGCGGTCCTTCCACCGCGGGCCGAGTCC
>JASHWZ010000202.1 GCA_030043865.1 Thermoplasmata archaeon
CGAACGTGCGGACCAGCTGGGTCTTCGCGAGTCCCGGGACTCCTTCCAGGAGGATGTGGCCTTCGGCGATCAGCGCCGTGGAGAGCGCCCGCACGACGTCCTGGTAGCCAACAATCTGTTGTCCGATCGCGTCGTTGACGCGCCGAAGCATCTCGACCGGGTCGTCGGGCGACCCGCCGGCCCCCGCGGGGGCCGGGGGCGCCGAGGGTGCCTCGGAGTCCGCGCTCATGGCACCTCGAAGGCATCGAGCGCCGAGATCACCCGCTGGGAAACCACCGCGAACTCCCGGGCGGCGCGCCGCAGCTGCCGTCGCTGGACCCACGTCCAGTGCGCGGCGAGCCAGCCCGGCTGTTCGGCCCAGGCGGCCGTCGTATACGCCTGGTGGAGGTCTCGCACCAGCGTCCGGAGCGTGATGGGCGGCGCGAGGTGCCGGTTCGCTTCGGGGTCGTCGAGCCCGGCCGGGTCCGCGAGCCGGACGTTGAACCGTTGCCGCACCTCGACCGACAGCACCCGGCCAAGTCCGTCGATCGCGGCCGAGTACCGCTCCTGTTGGAGGTTCGCATAGACGAGGGCGTCCAGTTGGAGGCGCCAGGTCTCCGGGACCGTCCCCGGGAGGAACTGGGGAAGACGCGCCGTGCGGCGCCACGCCCAGTAGCCGATACCGACCGCGAGGGCGATCGTCGCGATCAGCGGGATCCCGTACGTCGGGTCGGTCGCGACCGCGACCAGACTCGAGAGGAGGCTCATCGGATTCCCCTCCGAATGCCGTTCCTCACGACCCACCCCCCGCCGGCCGGGCCGGTGGAGCGCTCGCACTCCGCGGAGCGACGCTGACCCCTGCCCGCGTGGCATCCGCCCCGATCGTCCAGGAGAGGCGTCGCATCGACGGCTCTTGATAGATCGCCCGTAGCGCCTCCATCAAGCCGTCCGTCGACACGCTCTTCGCGGGTCCGTAGCGGACGGGCTCGAAGTAAGCGTACAAACGGGGCAGGAGCGTGATGAGCTGACCCATGTCCCGCCGAAGGAACCGCTCGAAGAGCTCTCGGTGGGTCCACTGCTTGGGGAGCTGGAGTCCGAACGCCCGACGGACGTCGTCCTCAGCCGAGCGGTAGGCCAGCACGATCGCTTCCGGTCCCCTGCCGGCCCGGATCAGCGCCTCGACCTTCGCGAGAACGGGCGGGGGCGCGACATCGAGCGGTGCCTTGGTCGCCGACTCGGCCGTTCGCGAGACCGCTGCCCCAGGTCGGGTCGCCGCCATGCGGGGTCCGAATCGACCCCCCGTACTTAGCCGACGGGGGCGGGTCCCCCGGTCCCGGGGGCGAAATCAACGTTTCGGAACTCGCGTTCCGGGGGCCCGAAACGGGACGGAACCGGGGAGCGGCTCCTCGGTTCTTCGGCGAACAGGACCATCGGGTTAAAGACCCGGTTCCTCGCAGTCGTACCTCGCGGACCCGACCGTCCCCGGCGAGAAGATGTCCTGCGGCAGAGGTCCCGGCAGCGCGGGGGGGTGTCGTTGAGCGTCCCGGCCCGCCCGTCACGGCCGGGCTCCCGGCGCTGGGCTCTCCTCGTCGTAGGGCTCGCCGCCTTGCTCGCCGTCGGAGTGGTCTCAGCTGCGTTCGTGGTGCAGTCGACGTCCGGTCGGGCGGGCGGCGTTCAGAGCGGGCTCGCGTTCCTGACGCACTGGCAGCAGACCGGTGTGGTGTCGAGCACCACGCCGACCCCGGTGCCGGGCGCGCTGAGCACGGTGGTGACCGCGCCGACCCGCTTGGCCGCCGCGTCGGGGTCGTATCGCATGAACGCCGCGACCGCCGGCCACGAGGCGGTCGAGTGGATCTTCTCCGAGTCGGTCGGCGGTACGGTCAACCAAGAGATCGAGATCCAGTTCGTGGTCGAGTACGCGGTCGGCGCCGGCACGGATTCGACCTCGGGGTCAGTGTATGTCGAAAGCCAGGCGGCCGCGATCGCCGGATCGCTCACGTTCGACGTTTACTGGGATGCGGGCGCGGCCCTCGGGATCACGTTCGTTTCGGAGTCCGAGATCAGCCAGGCCTGCTCGGCGGTGGGGACCTGTCCGTGAGCTTGCGCGCGGCCCCCCAGCGACGCCCCGGTCTCCTCCCGATCCTCGTGGCCGTGGTCGTCGCGATCGGCACGGTGGGGATCGCCGCGGCGGTCGGGGCGCAGATCGGGCCCGGTCCGACCGAGACCGGCCAGGGTGCTTACGTCACGGAGCACGCGCTCGCGTACTGGACGTGGCACGAGACCCTCTTGACGACGATCCCGACTCCGGCGCCCGCCAAGGTGTCGACGACGATCGGCACGCCGACGGTGCTGCCGCGCGCCGCCACGTCCTATTCGATCAACGCGGCGACCGCCGGTCAGGTCGCCGTCGCCTGGACGTTCGACGAACTGACCACCGCCCCGCGATCGACCGAGCTCGCGATCACGTTCCTCGACGGGCTCGCGTCGCCCGCGACGTCGATCACCGTCTACGTGGAGTCGGACCCCCGCGCGCCGTTCGTTACGACCGCCTTCGTCTTCTACTGGGACGCCGGGACGTTCGCGCCCGGCACGCTCGTGGTCGAGACGATGACCGCGACGGCCGTCGCGTGCACGGCGATCGGGACGTGTCCTTAGGATCCGGCTCTCAGACCTCGGACCTCGCCCGAGGAGACATCTTCAATGCGCATCCACGCGCATTGTCGATGTATAAAATGACTCCGCGATTTTTCCTCGGTACGCCTCGCGCCGGAGACGAACGGCAGAATTAACTACCCCTCCCCGCCAGTTTGACGCGAGGTTAGCCCGAGATGGCTACGAACCAAAAGGAGAAGCGATTCCCGCGAAGGACTGTCTACATCGCCACGGCGTTCACGTTGCTGGCGGTGGTGGCCGGATTCGGACTGGCCGCGTCGTTCACGGTCACGAACGGGCCGGGGATCAACGGCGGAGGCAACTACGAGGCCACCAACGCGATCACATTCTGGACCGAGGCGAGCGCGGGAGTGGCGATCATCCAGACGCCGGTCCCGGCGACGCTCTCGGCAACCATCACCGCCCCGACCGTGCTGGCGGGCGCAGCGACGACCTACTCGGTGAACGCGGCGACGGCCAACGACGTCGGCCAGTTCTGGAAGTTCACGGAAGCCGGGGGAGCCACGGCGAGCACCGAACTCGAGATCGCCTTCACGGTGTCGACCGGGACCGGACCGACCGTGACCACGGTGATCGCCTACGTGGAGACCCAGACGGCACCGCCGGCCGGAGCGACGACGTTCACGATCTTCTACGACCTCGGCTCGCCCGCGGGCGGGACGATCACGCTCAACAGCGTGTCGGAACTCTCGCAGCAGTGCTCGGCGGTCGGGACCTGCCCGTAGGTCGGACGGTCGCGTCGCACGTCAACCCCTTCCTTCTCCTTCGACCGTCGCTCGAACCGAAATTTTTCCCGTGAGCACGGCGCACGACGCGGGTGGCCCCTAGGCGGGCGGCCCCGCCTCCCGCGGACGAGACCTTCTCTCCGTCCGGGTCGGGCGGTGTCGACTCCGGGAAGTCTGTGCGGACGATATACGACCACGGCTCCAACGTGGTCTACAAGTAGGAGCGGAGGCATCGCACCTCGATCGAGGTTCGCCGTGCGATCGAGTACGATGGCCCGACACCGACGTGGGGGCGTCCTCCTGGACGCCGTCCTCGTGCTAGGGCTGGTCCTCGTCGGAGCGTGGTTGCTCCAATCGGCCGGGATCAGCTTCCACGAGATCCTGCACGGTGCGGCCCGCTTCTTCGGCTACTGATCCGGGTACGCCGCCGGTCCCGCGCCGCGGGCGAACGGCGTAGTGTCGCGGGCGCGCGTGCCTACGGCGGGGGAAGCGGCGAGAACGAGATCATCTGCGTGAGTCGGCCGGTGGCACCGAGCAATCCCGCGTCGATCCCCGTCAGCGTCGGCCGCCCATCGCCGAATTCGGTGGTCCAGGCGACCAGGATCCAGCCGTGGTGCTCGGCGAGCAGGCGACCGGAACAACGAGCCTTCGGGTACTGGCGTCGGAACGCCCCGATCGAGGCGAGCTGGGCCGAGAGCCCCCAGTGCTCCCCGTGCGAACCGACGAAGTGCGTCTGTTCGTTGCAGGTCGCTTCGAGCAGCTGCCGGGCCTCGAATTCGTACTCGGCGTTCCACGCTTGGATGAACTTGGCCACGACCTCTTCCGCCCGGTGGTGGGGTGTCGGCATCAGTTCGGCCGATAACGGCAGCCGGCGGAGATAGAAAGAGTGTTCCGCGAGGGGTCAGCGACGCCGCGTCGCGCGCGCGAGCGTCCGTACGCCGGGGGCGTCTTCGCGAAACTCGTTCTCGAGGAACTCCAAGGCCAGCTTCCGCAATCGTCGTTCCGGGATCTTTCGCGACGTGAACTCCCCGTACGCGTCGACCTGGGTCCGCCGACCCCTCGGGAGGTACACGTAGGTCCACTTCGACCCACCGAGCGGCCCGTCCAGGAGCTCCTGGACGGAGACGAGGGGAGGGAAGAACGAGATTCGCATCGTCTCGCGCCTCCACTGCGACCCGTACTTCCGTTCGGCCGTGTAGAGCAGGACCGTCGGTTCCTTGAGCGCGAGTTTGAACTTGCCACCGCGCGTGGTCCGGTGGGCCTTGTCGTGTTCCCCGCCACCAAAGATGTACCTCCAAACGACGTCGATCGGCGCGTCGAAAATCGCACCTTCGTCCCGGACGAAGACCATCGTTCACTCCTTGGCCCGGCGGACGAGCCGGCGTCGCCGCGCCCTCCGCCCGCCCCACTGATTTTGGAGGCTTAATCCGATAGGGGTACGAAAGTAGGACGCGCAGCGCGGTCCGCCTCCGGGCATTGACGCTCGGCGGACGCCGGGACCGGTGTCTACAACCGGCGCCCGACGACTCAGGGTAGCGTCTCTCCGATCGTCTGGCCGGTATAGTGGTCCATCCCGTACACCACCACGACGTTCTGTTGGCCGGAAACCCAGCTCGACGCGGTCGTACCGGTGCCGATCACGACGTACATCGTCGAGGTGATGGGGGTGGCGGCCGAGTATCCCGAAGCGTACGTGAACGCTTTGGTCATCGCGAGTCCCGCGCTGGCCGCGATCGCGTAGTACGCGATCGGAGTGGTCGAACTCGCCTTCATCACCGCGAACTCGGCGGCGTCGGGATTCTTGTAGATCGCCCCGGCGGGCGTTTTGACCGTGAACAGCACGTCGCCGAGGACGACCGACGTGGAGACCTCGACGCTGAAGTTGAACAGACGGTCGCCGGCCTTCCCGCAGATGTGGTTGGTGACTCCCGCGCTCCAGCACGTGCCGGCCGCGGGACTACCGACCTCGAAGGCGCTTTCGATCGACGGCTTGGAGGTCGGCCCGTGCTCGAGTCCCGCGACGAGGACGTACAGCACGGCCGCCAACACGACGGTGATCGCGACCAGGAGGATCGTGGCGATGATCGGTGAGACGGCGCGCCGACCACGGTTTCCGGTGCGACTCGTCCACTCCCGTCGCGCTCCGTGCGCCCGACTCATCATTATCTCACCACGCTGACGTCGCGGGGTCGCGCACCCCACGTTGTCAATTATCTTGTCGAAACAGGTTTATGTAATTTGTCTCGAACTCGATGGCCGTCCCGAGGGGCCCCGGGAGGGCAACGTCGGCGGAAGCCGGTCTCCTCGACCTCGGCGGTTCGGCCGATAGGACTTAGAGCCGGCAACGCGGAGTT
>JASHWZ010000203.1 GCA_030043865.1 Thermoplasmata archaeon
GTCGGCAGTGCGCAAGAGTCGTACACCTGGAAGAACCCGTTCACCGCCGGGGAGCGCCTCGAGATGATCCACCTGGCGCTCGACGAGGCCGAGCTCGGCGGGGTCTGGGCCGTGCCCCTACCCGACATCCAGCGGCACGCGCTGTGGGTGCGGTATGTCGAGTCGATGGTGCCGCGCTTCGAGCGCGTGTACACGAACAACCCGCTGACCCGCCTGCTCTTCGAGCAGGCGGAGTACACGGTCGACGCCCCGAAGCTGGTCGACCGGGACCAGCTGCAGGGCGAGGTCGTGCGCCAGCGCCTCGCGAACGACCGCGACTGGCGGGAGCTCGTCCCGTCGGAGGTCGCGGCCTACCTCGCCGACGTGAAGGCGCCCGCGAGACTGCGGCTTCTACGCGGTCGAGAAGAGTCGGGTTCGGACGACCGAGCGGTCTAGGACGGGACGTCCCGGCTCACGGAACGCGGCCCTCCGCGACGTGCCGACGGCACCATTATAGTCCGAATCTTCTCGTCCTCGCCGTTACGCCACTGTAGCTCAGCTGGCAGAGCAGCTGATTCGTAATCAGCAGGTCGGGGGTTCAAATCCCTCCAGTGGCTGCTGGTCCTCGATCACGCGCGGCTGCGGCTGGCGGTGGAAATCGGCAATCGAAGCGGCGGGATCCGTCGAGAACCATCCCCCCTGTTTTCGAATGGTTGCGTCATGCAAGGGCTCTAGGTTCGCGGAGACGAAGAGCCGGAATCGGTACCGCGAACTACGGGCCTAGCTCACGGGCGGCGGGGCCCGCGGAGCGTTTTCGGAAGCCGTTTCGAAAGGCGTTACGGGTCCGACAGGGCCGCTGGTCGGTCCGCCGCCCTCGCGCCGCTTCAGCAGAATCACCACCACCGCGCCGACCAGGGTGGCCGTAATCAGCGCCCCCAACACGATCCATACCCAGGTTAGAGTGCCGGCGTTCGTTGCGCTGGACCCGGCAGGAACTGAGATCGCGCTCACGTTGTCCGAGCCGTAGTTCGCGACGTAGACCTCGTCCGTTTCGCCGTCGTACACCACCGCGTCGGGTCCGCTTCCCACGGAGATGGACGCGACCACGGTGTCCGTCGCGCCGGAGATCACGCTCACGTTGTCGGAGCCCCAGTTGACAACGTACACGTAACCGTTCGCGTTGCCATACGCCACCCCATCGGGGTCGGAACCCACGGGGACCGATCCGACGACCGTGGTCGTCGCCCCGTTGACCACCGTCACGTCGCCGCTTTCGTTGGCCGTGTAAATGTACCCGTTCGCGCTGTCGGACGCCACACCATCGCAGCTAGAGCCGACCGGGACCGACCCGACGACGGTATCGCTCGCCCCGTCGACGATCGTCACGTTGCCGCCTTCGTTGGCCGTGTACACGTACCCGTTCGCGCTGTCATACGCCACGGCCACCGGCGCGGAGCCGACCGGAATCGCCCCGACGACCGCTTCCGTCGCCCCGTCAATCACTGAGAGGTTATCACTGTCGAAGTTGGCCACGTAGACGTAACTGTTCCCACTGTCATACGCGACGGCATCCGGATAGGAACCCACCGGTATCGACCCGACGACCGCCTCCGTCCCTCCGTTGAACACCGTCACGCTATCGGTGCCGCCGTCGGCCACGTAGGCGTACCCGTTCGCGCTGTCAAACGCCAGGGCATCGGGGCCCGCCCCGACCGGGACCGTCGCTACGATCGCTTCCGTCGCCCCGTCAATCACGGTGAGGTTGTTCGCGAGTGCGTTTGCGACGACGATGTCGTTGGTCCGAGAATCGTAAGCAATCCCGGCCGGGGCACCCCCGCCGACGGTGATTCGGCTAACCAGTCCATCGGTCGGGGCAAGTACGAGCAACTGATCGGTGCATTCGTCGGCGATGAACACACTTCCCGTCTGCACGTCCACCGAGACTCCGGCTCCGCAATAGGAGGGCAGGGAGTAGCTGGCGACGACGGTGTTGTTCCCCGTGTCGATGGCATACACCCCTCCGGCACTGTCGAGCTCATAGAGACGTTGGGTCACCGGATCGACCGCCATCGACACGATCGATGTCGTACTGTTCGCAGTGATGACTCCGGTGATGTTGTGAGTCATACCAGAGATCACGGAGATCTGCCAAGGGGTGTAGCACGGGCACTCGACGGGGCCACCCTGCACGTAGACCGTGTCGGTCTGAGCGTCGAAGGTAGAGATACCTCCTCCACCAAAGTAACTACCGGCTACCGACGGTGACGACAGTTCGAACCACTGAATCCCTTCGTAGCCACTGAACCCAATTGCTCCGGAGACGTACACAACCTGCCGCAGGGAATCCACCGTCATTGAGCCGGCGAAGCCGTTCGGAAACCAACCATACGACACTATGTTCGTGAGGGTGGTGAGGAGCGGGTAGGAGCTCTGCCTTCCGTCCATAACCAAAATGGTCCCTCCCACGGTGAACGATCCATTTCCGACGTTCGTGACCTGCCGGATCATGACCAGCAGCTCTCCGTTCGCTCCATCAAAGCTCATCGCGGCTGCTGGTTGAGGGAGAGCCAGGGTGCGCGTCAACCGATCCGTCGGGACGTCGATCGCGAACAATTCACCCGTCGAAGGACCTCCAACCAGGACCTCGTTCGTGACGTTATCGTACGCGAGCTCCGAGACTTGTTCCCCGACGTCAATCCTCGCTACAATCGCGCCCGTAGTCGCTGAGACAACCACCACGTAGGATGGATACACGGTCGTGAAAACCTGGGCCGTCTGGTTCACGACGAGAGTGGCAGTCGGATATCCCCCCGGGGGGCCGAGGGTGACGTTAGTGGCCCTCCAATCGCCCCCTGCGGCGGAGGAAGGGTCCGTCGCCGAGGGCCCGGATGATGGGGAAACCTCGCCGCGAACGGTCGGATCCGGTCCCGGCCCGGAGAGAATCGTTGCCAACAGTGCCAGGCAAAGGGCAACCGCGACAGCAGGCGCTAACCGCTCCGGGGCGGCCATGGTGCCTTTAAGCATCCTAGCGCGCCAGTCCGCATCTAGGTTGCGGGAGACGCAAAGAATCGACGAGCGACACGACCTACCCTACTCCCGTGCTACCTCGAGTCGCTTGGTCGTAGACCATCGGTAGTCAGGGTAAAGCCGGCCAACGCCCGGACTTGGGCCGATGATTCCGGTCCCTCCAGTCTCTGCCCGCTCTCGGTTCCGCCGCTCGCGGACCGGTACAGGAGCATCATCGTAGACGACCAAGGGTCCAGCGCCAACAACACGCCCCACCCTCGAGAAACGACCCCGCGGGGGTTGCCCCGTGCCCGGGCCTGCGATCGCGACGCTACCACAACCCTTTGGTCGAGAGCGGAGTACCGGTCCACGCGCAATGGCCACCGAGCTGCAAACGATCCGCGACCTGTACCGGTACCACTTTCGAAAGCTCCGGGGCTATCTTCGGATCATCTGGAACCTTCCCGTCAAGGAGCGGTACCGGGACCGTGGGGCCACCTACCCTTCGCTCGTCGACATCTACCTGCACATCTTGGACGACTACCGCTTCTGGT
>JASHWZ010000204.1 GCA_030043865.1 Thermoplasmata archaeon
CGACTTCGTTCGCCGATCAAGGAGGCGGTCCAGGCGATCCGCGAGAGCCGGGTCCCGGTCCTCTCCATCGACGTGCCGACCGGCGTCGGCGACCCCGACGGGCTGCGGCCGCAGTGGACCGTGACGCTCACCTGCCCGAAGGAGGAGATGGGCCCGGGCACCTCGGGAGAGGTCCGAGTGCGCGACATCGGGATCCCGGCGGACGCCTGGCAGCGGACCGGGCCCGGGGAGTTCCTATTCTTCCCGCGAACGACGGGTCGCGGAGACCGGGGCCGGACCGGGCGCGTCGTCGTCGTCGGAGGTGGCCCGTACTCGGGCGCCCCCGCGCTCGCGGCGTTCGCGGCGCTCCGCTCGGGCGCCGAGCGGGCGACGGTCGTGGTGCCGGAAGGAGCCGCGGAGCGGGTGCAGTCGTTCGGCCCCGACCTCGTCGTCCGCCCGTTCGGGGTCGAACGGTTCCGGCCGACCGACGCGCCCGAGATCGTCGAGTTCGTGCGCGCGTCCCACGCCCGGGCGGTCGTCCTCGGCATGGGCGCGGGCGCACACGCGGAGACGGTGGAGGCGCTGCGCGACGTCGAACGGTCGCTGCTCGGCGCGGTGCCGCTCGTCGTCGATGCGGACGGCCTCGCGGCGCTCCCCCGCGCGGAGGAGATCGCCCGGGCCACCGAGCCGTCGACCGTGGTCGTCACCCCGAACGCGGGAGAGTACGAGCGGTACTTCGGGGGGCTCCGTTCGGGCTCTCCCGCCGAGATCCGGGACGGGGCCCGCGCGATCGCGTCGGAACGCAAGGTCACGCTGGTCGCGAAGGGGAACCCCGACCTGCTCTCGGACGGCGTCAGCGTCTTCGAGAATGACCACCACCACCCCGCCATCACGGTGGGGGGCGTCGGGGACGTGCTCGGCGGCGTCCTGGGCAGCTTGCTCGCTCAGAGCGTGTACCCGATGCACGCCGCGCGCCTCGCGACCTGGTGGGTCGGAGAGGCGGGGACCCGCGTCGCCGCGCGCAAGAGCTTCGGCCTAATCGCCACGGACGTGATCGAGGAGCTGCCGCACGTGCTCGCGTCCGGGCTCGAGCGGGCGCACGCCCCGAGCTAGCCGGACGGCGTCAGGCGTACCGGACCCGGCCGCGGATCGCTTTCGCGCGCGCGCGCACGTCCTTCGCCCCGTGCGGGTTCCCGAGCGCGTATCCTTCGTGGAAGGCGCGGACCAGCGCGTCCGCGGCGTCGTGGAGCGACTTCACGTCCTCCTCCACGAGGTGGAGGTCGATCCCGAGCTCCTCGAGGCCGGGGCTTCGGGAGCCCATCGACAGGTCGAGGAACGCGGGGGGCCCGTCCGGTCCGTCGGGAAAGAGGACGTTCGAGCTGGTCAGGTCCCCGTGGGAGATGCCGCCGGCGTGGAGCCGCCCCAGGCCCTCGCCCAGCCGACGCAGCGCCCCCTCGAGGGTCGCGAGGGGGAGCTCGAGGTTCTCGAGCAGTTCTCGGAGCGTGGGACCGGCCAGTTGCTCGAGCACGAGGCGATGGCGGGGCAGGTCGACGTCGTAGACCATCGGGGTCCGCACGCCGAGCTTTCGCGCATCGACCAGGAGACGCGCTTCGGTCCGAGTCCGCTCTCGTCGGAGCCGCTCGTCGAGCGCCTTGGCGCGGTACGATTTCGTCTCCCGCTCCTTCAGCAACGCGGGGAGGCCCATCCACTCTACACGGCGCAGGGTCGCTTCGGCGCCGCGCGATACGGTGGGACCGGTCGGCTCACTGTCGGCCGCGGTCATCGCCGGAAGGCACCCCTTCCGAGGCCGGGACCTTCGGGTCTATTTGAGCCGGTCCGCCTGCGGCGAGCGGAGCGCCTGCGGCGGACCCCGCCGAAGCTCTGAGCGCGGGGCCCGACCGGTGGGCCGCAAACTCTCGTTCGATGGCCGCCGCGTAGTCGCGGAACGTGGCGCGTTGCCGGCGCCGTAGGGCCACGGAGGAGAGGGCGATCGCGAGGCGCCACCCGAGCGAGCGACCGACGAACTCGAAGTCGGCGATGACCCGGCTTCCCGAGGCCTGGCGCTCGACGGTGTACGTCGAACGCATCGACGAGACGACCCGATCGCTCGAGAGGACCCGGCCCTCCATCTCCCAGCTGACCGGTCCCGTGCGGGTGACGACCCCGTCGGTGGTCCGCTCCCGTCCGCCGAACTCGGAGGTCGTGCTCAGATGGACGCGCCGGTCGTCGAGCCGCTCCACTTTCCGACGGACGATCCCCGTCGTGAGCTCGGGATCCTCGTCCGAGTAGTCGAGCCACCAGTCGACGACGAACTCGGGGGGTGCCGCGACGGGCTGGACCACGCGGAACGCGACCACGCACCGGCCACCGTCGCCGAGTACAAGACCCGCCGGGCCCGCCTCGGACGGGTCTCCCGTGTCCGGTTGGGTTAAGAAGCCCGCCCTCCCTCGGCCCTCGGGTGACCGTGGTGGCGGAGGGTTCCCAAGTTGGACGCAAGAGCGAGGACGACGGCGTCGAGATCTTGATCCTGAACCACCCGCCGGTCAACGCGCTCGGTTCCCGGCTGCTCGCGGACCTCGACCGGCGCGTCGCCGAGCTCGAGACCGACCCGAAGGTCCGCGCGGTCGTCCTCACGGGCGAGGGTCAGTACTTCAGTGCGGGAGCGGACGTGAAGGAGATGGCGACGATCGATCTGGCGAGCGCGCCCGAGGTCGCCCGTCGGGGCCTCGCCGTGTACGCCCGCCTCGCCGCGCTCCGCACGCCCGTGATCGCCGCGATCAACGGGCTCGCGCTCGGCGGGGGACTCGAACTCGCGCTCGCGTGCGACCTCCGGCTCGCCGGAGAATCGGCGAAGCTCGGCGCGCCGGAAGTGACGCTCGGCCTGATCCCGGCGTACGGGGGAACGCAGCGGCTCCCGCGGCTCGTCGGGGTCGCGAAGGCGAAGGAGCTGATCTTCACCGGGGCGATGATCTCCGCCGCCGAGGCGCTCCGGATCGGGCTCGTCAACAAGACCGTGCCCGCGGGCCAGGAGCTGCGGGCGGCGCGGGACCTCGCGCACACGATCGCCCAGCGCGCCCCGAAGGCCGTGCAGGCGGCGAAGCGCGCGATCGTCGACGGGAGGGAGCTCCCGCTCGCGAAGGGGATCGAGAACGAGACCCAACTCTTCGAGTCCGAAGTGATGCGCTCGGACGACCTGGGCGAGGGGATCGCGGCGTTCGTGGAACGACGGCCCCCGAAGTTCCAGGGGAAGTGACGATGGCGATCGACTTCTCGTTCACGGCGGACCAGGAGGCGTTCCGGACCGCGGTCCGGGAGTTCCTGCAAAAGGAAGTCGCCCCGGTCGTCCCCCGGATGGATGAGACCGAGGAGTTCCCGCGCGCCTCCGTCGCGAAGATGCAGGCGGAAGGGTACTTCGGGGTGCCGATCCCTGAAGAGTACGGCGGGCTCGGCCTCGGCAAGGTCGGCTACTGCATCTTCCTCGAAGAGCTCGGCCGGGTCGACGCCTCCCACGGCACGATCGTCGGGGCCCACACCTCGCTCGGGACAACGCCGCTGCTCTACTACGGAACCGAGGAGCAGAAGCGCCGTTGGCTCGTCCCGGCGGCGAAGGGCGAGAAGCTGCTCGCCTTCAGCCTGACCGAGCCGGGCTCCGGAAGCGACTCGGGCGCCGTGCACACGGTCGCCGAGAAATCCGGGGACGGCTGGGTGATCACCGGCAACAAGATCTACGTCTCCAACGGCCGGGAGGCGGACACGATCCTCGTGATGGCGGGGAACGACGTCAAGCTCGGCCCGAACGGCGGCGTCACCGCGTTCCTCGTCGACACCACGCGTCCCGGCTTTTCGGTCGGGCGGTGCGAGAAGAAGATGGGGCTCCACGGGACGTCGACCGCGGAGCTGATTCTCGACCACGTGGCGGTGGGCCCCGAGTGCGTGGTCGGCGAGGTCGGGAAGGGGTTCCCCGTCGCGATGACCGCGCTCGACGTCGGGCGGGTTTCGCTCGGCGCGGCCAGCCTGGGCGGCATCCAGGAGGCGACCCGCCAGGCGCTCGAGTTCTCGAAGAACCGCACGCAGTTCGGGCTCCCGATCAGCGAGTACGAGGTGATCCAGTTCAAGCTCGCCGACATGGCCATGCGCGCGCACGCGCTCAAATACCTCGTCTACCACGCCGCGGAGCACCAGGACCGCCTCGGTACCGACCCGAAGAAATGGACCCGGCTCGAGCGCGCCGAGAAGACCCGGGAGGCGGCGATCGTCAAGTGCCTGGCGTCCGAGTGGGCGTCCGAGGTGATCGACGAGGCGCTGCAGATCCACGGCGGCCTCGGGTACATCCGGGGCACGCCGATCGAGCGGGCCTATCGGGACGCGAGGATCAGCGAGATCTTCGAGGGGACGAACGAGATCCAGCGGCTCGTCGTCTCTCG
>JASHWZ010000205.1 GCA_030043865.1 Thermoplasmata archaeon
GAGTAGACCGTGCCGTTGCCGCTGAGCGCGCTGTTGGCGAGGCAGTACGACGGGTTCGAGAAGTTCCAGATGTTGTTCTCGAACTCGAGCAGCCCCGTGCTGCTGTTCATGATCGCGACGTCTTGGATCCAGTACGCGTACTGCACGCCGCCCTGGTCGAACTGGAGGACGACGTTCAACTGGTTCGTGAACTCCGCGTCCCCGTCGCGCGCGAGGTCCATCGAGCTCCAGGAGAGGTTCGCCAGGTACTCGGTGGTGCCGTAGGTATACGCCTTCGGACCGGGCGCGACCCCGAAGTCGGCGATACCCATCGGCGCGGGCTCCGAGGAGTACCCTGCGGTCGGGTCCACGACTTCGCCGTTACCCGCCGCGCCCGGCGCGGCGGCTTCGGGCGGCGAGACGAGCAGGTGCGAGTTGATACTCCCCGCAGCAGCGGCGGCTGCGGGGGTCGAGCTACCAAGGTAGGCGCCGCTAGGGCTGAAGGAGGGAGCAGCGAGAGCGAGTAGGCTCAGCACGAGGCTGAGCAGCACGATTCGACGCAACGACGATCGATGCATCACGGTGGCCGGAGCCCCTGGGTTCGGGCGGCTCCGAGAAAATAGCGCGGGGGGCAGGGTATAGACATTTCTGCTCCGACGTGGCCCGCGGAGACGCCCGCCAACGGGAAATCGGGCGAAGCCGTGGATGCCTCGTGCGGCTCCGGCTCCGGCGGACCCTTCGTCCCGCGAGGGGACCGTGAGCGGGGTAGCGCTCGAGCCGTCGCGTTTCGGAGAGGACCGCCTCGCGCAGCCGAGCGATCTCACACCGCAAGCGCTTCGGGGCCTCTCCGACTTCTTCGAGCCCCTCCTCCCGCACTTCGCACGGGAGACGCTACGCTCTGGAGGCGAGGTCCGGGTTCGGCCCGGAGGGGACGGCTCGGTCCGCGCCCTCTACTTGTTCCATCCGGTCGAACGGGAGGCGTCCGTGTTCACCCGAGACCCCGCGATCGCGGAGGAGTACCGGCAGCACCGGCCGGGGGTAGCCCTCTACTCGGACTTCCGCCTCGTCGGGGACGGGTTCGCGCTCCGGGTCTATTCGGGCCATATGGAAGAGATCGACCCGGGTCACCGGTTCTCCCACCCCGTCCGGCTCGCCGCGCCGAGCGAGGCCGGCGAGATCGCGGCGCTCCTCCGGAACGTGGACGGTCCGGTGGACGAGCGGTGGATCGCCACCGCGACGCCGGGGGTCGAGGACTGTCTCGCAGTGGAGGGCCCCGGCGAGCTCGCCGGGCTCGGTTGGGTGACCCGCGTGGAGGCCCACGGACGGCTCCACTCGCTCGCGGTGCGGCCCCGCTATCGGCGCGCCGGGATCGGCACGGACCTCTTCTTTGCCCGGATCGAGTGGCTGCGGCGCTCGGGAGCGAGCTCCGTCGTCACCGAGATCGCGGACGAGAACGTCGGTTCTCGTGCGATCGCCGAAGCCGGCGGGCTCCGGGCGATCGGTCGGATCTATCGGACGACCCCCACGCCGCCCGCCCGCGGCTGACGGGTCAGGTCCGGGGTGCGCCGCAGTTGGGACAGACCGTCGCCGTGGAGTCGATCAGCGTGCCGCAGTACCGGCACGGCACCTTCACGGTCTCGCGGATGACGATCTGCTGGACCGCGGGCTCGCCGGACGGCGTCAGATGGACCGACGGCGGAGCCCCCATTGGGGGTGGGGCCGGTCCGAAGGCGGGAGCCCCGCCGTAGGAGTGCTGGGGAAGGCGGGTCCGACGGGATCGAGCGGCGAGGATCGCGACGATCACGATGATGACGACGACCACGATCACGACGAGGGCGACCAGCAGGCCCTCCGAGAGCGAACTCCCTCCCGAGCTGGCGGACGAGCCGGGGGCGGCGGTCAACGGGTACGTCGTGGCGGTCACCCGGAGCGTGTCGGAGATGGTGAATCCGTTCGGTCCGTTCACGTCGTGCTCGATGTACGAGTACCCCACGATATAGCCGGTGGCCGGGTCGAAGAAGCTCGTCCAGGTGTACGTGGCATCGAACGCGCCGTAGATGTCGTCGCGGGCGAACGACCCGTTCCCGACGGTCTCGATCGTGAGCACGTTCCCCCCCGAGATCGAGGGGTCGCTGTACGGTTGGTCCGTCGAGACGACCGTGCAGGAGGTGCCGAGCAGGGTGAACGTCGCTCCGACCGGCAGCGAGTTGTTCATGTAGAACCAGACGGGCGCCCCGTCGTACCCGGTCTGATTGTCGGTCCCGTCGACGTAGCGGAAGGTCGCGGCGGAGAACGTGAACGTCCCGGACGAGGCCCAGGCGTAGAACGCACCGGTGACGTTCCCCCACGTGTCGGTGTTCGAGTAGTTCGCCGCGTCCGTGCCGTTGGCCGCGATCGCGGTCACGCCGACCGTGCCGTTCACGTAGGAGTACTCGGTGTACCCCGAGTAGTTGCCCTCACCGGCGCCGAGCGACCACGCCTCGAAGTAGTGGAAGTTGTCGCCGGCCGCGGGAAGGTAGTGGCCACCAGGCGCCGCCGCCGGGACCGCGGCGAGCAGGAGCACCACCGGGAGGAGGACGAGGAGGCCGACGCGGCTCATCCGGTGAACCCTCCGGTCCCAAAGTGGGCGTGTCCCGGATGGGCGCCGCCGATGCCGCTGAACGTCGAGTAGTACGCTCCGTGGGCCACGAGGATCGGGACGAAGAAGAACCGGGGTCCTCCGTAGAAGTACCCGCCGCCCGGCGTGGTCGGCGCCGGGGTCGCGGTAGTGTCGAGGTTCTGGATCGTCTGCGGCCGTACGCCGTGCACCATCCGGACGGCGAGGCAGATCAGCTCGGGCGGCGTCAGCGGGGCGGCGCGCCGCCCGACGATGCCGTACGCCTGTTCGAGCAGCGCGAGGCTCTCGTTGGCTTCCATCACCGGCACGGCCGCGAGGATCGACGCGGCGACCAGCGGATACTGAAGGTACGCCCCGAGCCCGCGCGCGATGATCGCGAGCTTGGTGTTCACTCCGTCGGCCGGGAGGTCGGAGAGCGAGAGGTACGCCGACGACAGCTCCACGTCCTCGGACGGTTGGTACCCCCACGACCCGAACATCGCGCGCAGCGTGAGGAACTTCTGCGTCAGGTCCGGGATCGGACGATTCACGATCGCGAGCAGCGCGGCGGACTCGTACGATTGCGTGACCTGGAGGTACTGCGCGAGGTTCTCCGTCGCGAATGTGCCGTCCGCGCGCTGGCCGAGAAGGAGGACCGAGGCGACCCCGAGCGAGGACTCCTTCGGCACCCCCGCCTTGCGGGCCGACTTCTCCAGCTGCGAGAGGGCGGGAAGGCTGTCGGAGAGGTTGCCCCGCGCGGAGGAGAGGATCTCGGCCGCCATCAGGCGGTTCTCGTCGTTGTGCGCGAGCGAGCCGATCTGCTGGTACGCGTTCAGGAACAACGGCCCTCCCTGCTGGGGGTCCGGGAGTGCCTTCGCGAGCCCGATGCCGATCGCCCATAGGTAGCCGAGCTCGGCATTCGGCAGGGCGCCGACGATCCCGAGCACGTACCGGTTCCCGGTGGTCGCGATCCCCTCGAGATCCCCCTCGACCTGCTGCGTCTCGGCCCAGTAGGCGGAGAACGGGAGGTCCGAGACCCGGTACATCCGGATCCCCATTTGGCGGAGCGCGAGCACGCCCGCGCTGGTGAGCCCCACGTACCCTCCCGAGTAGGGGACCAGCGAGCCGAGCGAGGCCTGCTTCGCCATCAGGGCGTTGAACGCCTGGATCTTGGCCGCGAGGTCGGCGTCGGTCGACCGGAGGCTCGCCGTGTCCTGCGCCTCCCGCGCCTGGTCCGCTTGGCGCCGCTCGGCGTTCTCGAAGTGGAACAGGATCGAGTGGGTCCGCTGGTCCTCCTGCTGGACGGCCTCGGCCTGCGTGGCCCGCGAGTCGGTTTCCTGCTGGATCGCGGCCCGGTCGGCCGCCATCGCCTGCACGTCGTGCGAGACCTGGGCGTACTGGTCGGCGGTCATCCGCTGGATCAGCATGAGCTGCGCGAGGGTCGCGAGGTCCGCGTCGGGCAACGAGGTCGTGACGTTTCGGTTGCCGACCCCGGTGAGGAAGGTGAAAACGTCCTGGCAGTTCGTCAACTAGCGGTCCACCGCCTGGAACCGAGCATACAGCTCGGGCTCTTGACAGTTGTTTCGGATCTCGAACTCGAGCCGCCGACCCTCGTTGCGCAGTCGCACGAACGGGTCGTCTTCGAGCGCGGCGCGCAGGACCCCCTCGAAACGCTCCGAGGGGCTCCCCTCGCCACCGAATCTCCGCGCCCGCTCCGTCTCGATCTGCTCGTACGCGAACGTCATCTCGTAGAGCGAGCGGTAGACCTGGTCCTCGAGCTTCTCCCGGACGCCCTCCCGGGGCACCGCGACCTCGTCGATCCCTTCCAGGTCGACGAAGTAGACCGAGCCGTTGGGGGCCACCACCGCGTCCTTGTCCAGCCAAACGTCGTGGAAGTCCAGCCCGACGAACTCGTTGGCGCGAGGTCCCGGGGTCATCGTCCGAGCGAACAGCGTGAGCATCGCCACGGTGCTGCGCACGAAGTTCGCCTCGAAGGCGAGGGCGCGGTCGTCCGAATCCACCCCGAACAGGTCGAACACGTGGCGGACGCTGTTGCCGATCGTGTTCCGCGCGTGGAAGTAGATCCGAACGTTCGACGGCACCAGTCGGAGCTCCTGGACGATGCGGCCCCGGTACTGCCGATACCAGTAGATCGACCGGAGCGACTCCTCGAGCGAGGCCGGGAGTCGGGCGACCTTGACGACCGGCGCGATCAGGAAGCCGTGGATCGACGTGAGGTCGGCCCGCTCCGACACGCGGAGCGCGGTCGCCGCGTGCTCCCAGCCCTGCCCACCGTACGGCGAGCCCCGCAGCCAAAGCTCGCCCGTGATGATGCGGTCGGTCCCGTCCCGATGCGGCCCGCGAAGTCGCGCGGCCACGGCCGGGTCGCGGGCGAGCTCGGCCGCATACGTCCGGTCGAGCGCTCGCCAGGAATACGGGGCGACGGCGGTGCCGATCCCTTTCACCGAGAGGTAGAACGGCTGGCCGTCGAGCGTCGCGACCGGATCCGGCAGAATCGCCCCCCGGTTGTCGTCCTCGATGAACCGGCGGATCGCCCGGGGCGGCTCGGGCACGAGGGGGCACAGGGCTCCCGGCAGGAAGTACGCGTCGAGCCCCGCGGGAACCTGTCGCTCGAACCGCGGGTTGGTGACGGTCTCGGCCGGGTACTCCGCCAGCTCGACGGGAAGGCCGGCCAGGGTCATGGCGGCGGTAGCGGAGCCTTCTCAGCGCCGACCGGGGCAGCGACCGGCGCGCGCTCGAGATGCTGGGCGAAGAACTCCGCCACCCGGCCGTACGCCTCGACCTGGTTCGGGCGCCGAACGAGACCGTGCCCCTCGTTGTCGTACCGTAGGTACTCGACCGGCACACCCCGGGCCCGCAGCGCCGCGACGATCTGTTCGGCCTCCTCGACAGGGACCCGGGGGTCGTTCGCCCCGTGGACCACGCACAGCGGCGCGCGGATCCGGTCGATGTGATGGATCGGAGAGATGCTCTCGAGGAACTCCCGGTCGTGCTCGAGGCTGCCGTACTCGTCCTCGCGGACCTTGCGTCGCCAGCTCCGAGTGTGCTCCAGGAACGTGACGAAGTTGGCGATGCCGACCCACTCGGCGCCCGCTCCCCAGAGCTCGGGGTACGTCGTGAGCGCCGAGAGGACCATGAACCCGCCGTAGCTCCCTCCCGCGACGCCGAGCTGACCGGACGAGACCTCGCCCTGGTCGGCGAGGAATCGAACGAGGTCGCGGAGGTCTCGGACCGAGTCCATCCGCCGTCGCACGTCGTCTAGGTGCACGTAGGTGCGACCGTACCCCGTGCTGCCCCGCACGTTCGGCACGATGAGGCGCCAACCCTGTTCCACGAAGAACGAGTGCACGGCAAGGAACTGTGGTCGAGACTGTGACTCGGGCCCGCCATGGACCCAGACGATCGTTCCGCGGGGCGTCGGGGTGACGGGCCGGAAGTCCCAGAACGGGATCTTCAGGCCGTCCGACGCGGTGAACTCTCGGAGGGTCGGCGGGCGGAGACGGGCGGGCAGCGGCTGAGGGCTCGGCGCGATCGCGCGGGTCCGACCGGATCCGAGCTCGAGCTCGAGCACATCCGCGCCGCTCTCCGGCACGCTCACGTCGAGCAGCAGCGACGCGCCCTCGCCGACCCAGTCGATGCCCGAGACGACGCCGGCGGCGGGAAGAGAGAGCTCCCGTCGGGAGTTGTCGTCGAGTCCGACCGTGTAGAGCCGGCTCCACCCTTGGTCGTTCACCGCGACCGCGGCCGCGCGCCCGGACGGCGCGACCCGGATCAGCTCGACGTCCCCGGGGAAATCGTAGAGAACCTCCGCGGATCCTCCCCCGTACCGGACGACCGCCGCGAACTCGCGTTCGGGATTGGCTGCGGCGAGGACGGAGTTCGGCGCGAGGTCAGCGGAGAATATCGTGAGCTCCCCCGAATGCGAGGTGAGCTCGGAGGCACCGTCGTCTCGGAGCAAGAGAAGGTCGCCGTCCAGGTTCGTGTTGGTGCGACGCACGAGCGCCCGGGAAGCGTCGGCGGCGACCACGTCGAGCAACGCGTCCTCCTGGTGGATCCGACGCGGCCCGGAGCTTCCGGCGGCATCCAGCTCGTGAACATCGAAGAACTTCGGGTCGCGCGCGTTCGATGTGAAGACGTACCGTCGGCCATCGCGCCACGCACCGGGCGAATGGATCACCTTCGGGTCCGAGGTGAGCCAACGGACGACGCCCGGTCCGTCGCCCGCGGCGGGCTCGACCGCGGCGAGTTGCCACTGCTCGTCGCCCCCGTGGTCGACCGCCAGCATCGCCCGCCCCCCCTGCCGAGCGGGCTGGAACGAGTGCACCCGCTCTGAGCCCACTTCGATCTTCGTGGCGGCTCCCCCGACGTCGGGGACTCGAAACGCCGCCGGGATTCCGTCCCGAGTGGAGACGAAAGCGAACCACCGCCCGTCGGCGGACGACTGACCCCCCGTCGTCTGAGGGTGCTTCAGCCACTGCTCGAGTCGGGCGCGGGCATCGTGCGGACCCGTGGCGGTGTCTGTCATGCGCGGCCCATGCTCGCAAGAGAGGTAAGACGTTCGGGGCCCGGGTCGCGCGCGGCGGCGCGAACGTCAGCGTTCGCGGGCGCTCCCTGCCGCGCTCGGGCGGTCCGGGCCAACCCCCGCCAGTCGGGCGATCGAGAAGCCCGATGAGTCACGGGGTTGGGCGCCCGGGTCCGGCGCGAACGCGGCCGGGGCCGGCCCCGGTCGGGACGTCCAACCGATGGTGCGCGCGACGAACGCCGGGGCAACGGCGAGGAGCATCGCGAGCCCGCCGAGGAGAACGTACTGGAACGCCCATCGAAGGTAGAGCGCGACGCCCGGCGCGAACGCCGGAGCGACCGCTCCCCAGGCAGCCGGAAGTCCGAGGCTGCCCAGGACCTCGTTGACCAGGCCCGGAGCCCCGGCGGAAGCGACCGCCGGTGGGACGCCGATCGCGAGCGACGCGCCGGCGACGAAGACGGCCAGCCGTAGCGCGACACCGAGCGAGTCCCGCGACCTTCGGGCGAGCCCCCCGAGGATCGCGGAGGGGAAGAGCGCAACCGATACGGCCAGGGCCGCGAGGAGCTGGTGCTGGAAGATCCACTGGAACCAGAGCGCCGCACTTGCATTCGCGGGGGACGTCGTCGTCCACTCCGCGAACATCCCGAGCGACCACGTCACGCCGGCGACCAGGAGCAGGCCGCGAAACGCTCCCACTGCCCAGGAGCGCGCATCCCAGCGGGCGGTAGCCACGGTCGCGTCGGCCCCGGCGACTCGAGCCGGTAGGCCGAAGAGCGCGCCGTACACCTCGAGCAGCATCTCCTGGGCGATGAGCGCGACGGCCAGCACCGCGACCTGGAACAGGTCGAGGTACCAGTTGTTCACGAGGAGGTTCTCGATCGACGAGCCACTCGCCTGCGCGACCAGTCCGACGCCCGCGGTCGCCGCCGCGGTGGTCGAACAGCAGGCTCCGAGCGTGACGAGAGCGATCATCGCCGGCGTGAGGCCCGCGATCGCGCCGACCGCGCCAGGCTGGGCGGAGCTCCGGCGAAGGTCCCGCACCAACCGAACGGAGATCAGGATCGCGACCGTGGTGCCGAGGCCGACGCCGACCGAGACGATCACCATCGACCACGTCGCGAGGAACGGCAGGCTCACGATCCCCCACGGGGCGACCAAGAGGAACCCGGGGTAGTTCCACGCGCCCGTGCCGAGCGCGTTCCCCCAGAGGACCTCGGCGGTGTACCCGCCCGGGACCCGAGTGATCGTCAGCATTCCTCCGAGGGCCATCGAGCCCAGTGCGTACACG
Organism: Thermoplasmata archaeon; assembly: GCA_030043865.1. Lineage (GTDB taxonomy): Archaea > Thermoplasmatota > Thermoplasmata > Lutacidiplasmatales > UBA184 > Lutacidiplasma. The sequence continues at coordinate 8,407 of JASHWZ010000205.1, forward strand.
AGCGCGAAGAACACGACCATCATCCGGGCGTGGGACTCCCGGATCAGGCGGCGGACCTCGGAGAGCGAGAGGATCGAGAGAATGCCGGCCGGGTCCCACTCCTCCGACACCGGGTAGTAGCTAATCTCTCGACTTATATCGGGTGGGTTCGCACGCTTTTTCCGACCGGGAAAGAGCGTCCTCAGGCTCCGGTTTTAAGGGGTCGGCCCCCTTAGGGCCCACCGACCGGTTCCGGAGCGGGCCGGCCCTCGCCTGCTCCCGACCCCCAACGTGGCCCGCACCAAGGCCCCCCGCACGGCAGTGACCCCGGGCGCCCTGCGCGACCGGGTCCGGGCGGCCGCTGCGGCGGGGCCTCGCGACGCGGAACTCCTGTCGCACGAAGCCCTCCAGTTCCTTCTCGAGCTCCACGACCGATTCGACGCTCGTCGGCGCGAGCTCCTCGACCAGCGCGGAGCGCTCCGCGAGAGGTTGCGCCGGCACCAGCCGCCCGAGCTTCCTCCGGAGACCAAGGAGGTCCGTGCGCGGGAGTGGAAGGTGGCTCCCCCTCCGGAGGACCTGCGGGATCGGCGCGTCGAGATCACAGGGCCTCCCGAGCGCAAGATTGTGATCAACGCGCTCAACTCGGGCGCCCGCGTCTTCATGGCCGACTTCGAAGACGCCCACTCCCCTACCTGGGGCGGGACGCTCGCCGGCCAGGCGAACCTGGTCGACGCCGTGCGACGTCGCATCGAGTACGGTGCGCCCGACGGCCGCGAGTACCGGCTGAACGAGAACGTCGCGACGCTGATGGTCCGCCCGCGGGGCTGGCATCTGGAAGAGCGCCATCTCCTCATCGACGGCCGACCGGTGTCGGCGAGCCTGTTCGACTTCGCGCTGTTCTTCCACCACAACGCCCGCGAGCTCGTCGCCCGGGGCTCCGGCCCGTACTTCTACGTGCCGAAGCTTGAGAGCTATCTCGAAGCCCGCCTCTGGGGCGACGTCGTCCGCACGTCCGAAGAGACGCTCGGCCTTCGGCCCGGTACCGTCCGCGTGACGGCGCTGATCGAAACCCTTCCCGCGGCGTTCCAGATGGACGAGATCCTCTACGAGCTGCGCGAGAACTCCGCCGGGCTCAACTGCGGCCGGTGGGACTACCTGTTCAGCGCCATCAAGCAGTTCCAGGACGACCCGAAGGTCGTCTTCCCCGACCGGAGCGCGCTCGGGATGGACACCCCGTTCCTCAGCGCGTACTCTCGGCGGGTGGTGCAGGTCTGCCACCGGCGGGGTGCTCACGCGATGGGCGGTATGGCCGCCCAGATCCCGATCCGGGACGACCCGGCCGCGAACGAACGAGCGATGGCGCTCGTCCGCATCGACAAGGAGCGGGAGGTCGCCGCCGGGCACGACGGTACGTGGGTCGCCCACCCCGGGCTGGTCGCGCTCGCTCGAGAGGTGTTCGACGCGGGGATGAAGGGAGCCAACCAGATCCACGTGCCGCGGGCGGAACCCGAGGTGACCGTCGAGGAGCTGGTCCGCCTCCCCACCGGGGCCGTCACTGAGGACGGGATCCGTCGGGACACGCGGGTCGCGGTCCGCTACCTCGAAGCGTGGCTCCGTGGCGAGGGCTGCGTCCCGATCGACCACCTCATGGAGGACGCCGCGACCGTCGAGATCGCCCGGTCGCAGCTCTGGCAGTGGATCCACCATCACGCTCCGATCGCGCCGAAGCGACGGGTCACCACGGCGCTGTTCCGCCGGTGTCTCGCGGAGGAGACGAAGCGGCTCCGGGCCGACCTACCGATCCCCGGACCGACGGTCGAACGGGCGACGAAGCTCCTCGAGAAGGTCGTGCTGGCGCCGTCCCTAGAGGAGTATATCACGGTGGCCGCCTACCCGCAGCTGGAGGACCGGACCGGGCCCGAACCATGAGCGAAGCGATCGACGCCGGGTGGAAGACCGACCCTCGATGGCAGGGGGTCGTCCGACCGTACCGCGCGGAAGACGTCGAGCGGCTGCGGGGCTCGCTGCGCATCGAACACACGCTCGCACGGACCGGGGCCGAGCGGCTCTGGCGGCTGCTCGAGACCGAGCCGTTCGTGCCGTCGCTCGGCGCGATGACGGGAACTCAGGCCGTGCAGATGGTGGCGGCCGGGCTTCCCGCGATCTACGCGAGCGGTTGGCAGGTCGCCGCCGACGCCAACAACGCGGACCAGACGTACCCCGACCAGAGCCTCTATCCCGCGGACTCGATGCCGGCGCTCGTCCGTCGGCTCAACAACGCGTTTCGACGTGAGGACGAAAAGCAGCACGCCACCGGGCGCGG
>JASHWZ010000032.1 GCA_030043865.1 Thermoplasmata archaeon
CGGCACGTGGACCAGCAAGTCGCAGAGCGCGAGCTCGTCGCGCGACAGACCGTTGTCTTCGGGTCCGAACACGAGGGCCACCCGGCCGAGCAGCGGGTGGAGGATCTCGCCGAGACGCTCGGGACCGATCGAGCGACGCAGGTAGGCGCTCGACCGGCCGGTGGAAAGGTCGGTCGTACCCACGACGAGGTCCGAGCCTGCGACCGCCGCACCGAGGGTCGCCGAACGCCGCGCGGTCTTGAGCAGCGGGAGCCCCGCCATCGCGCGGCGCCGCGCTTCCGCCCCGACGCGTGCCCGGGGCGCCACGAGGACGAGCCGGTCGACGCCGAAGTTCTTCGCGAGGCGGGCGACCGCCCCGACGTTCCCATCCTCCTTCGGCCGGACGAGGACCAGATCGAGGCGGGCGGTCACGCCGCCGCCCCTTCCGCGAACAGGCGGGCCACCAGCCAATCGGGGTCGAACGGCCGGAAGTCGGAGTACCCCTGGCCGACCCCGACGAACAGGATCGGCTTCTTCGTCACGTACGTCGCGCTGAGCGCCGCGCCCCCCTTCGTGTCGGCGTCGAGCTTCGTGAGGATCAGCCCGTCCACGCCGACGGCCCGGTCGAAGAGGCGGGCCTGCTCCAGCACGTCGTTGCCGCTGAGCGCATCCCCGACGAACAGCGTCAGCGCCGGCTGGACGACCCGGCGAATCTTCTTCGCCTCCTCGATGAGGTTCTCGTTCGTGTGCTGGCGTCCGGCGGTGTCCACCAACACGACGTCGACACCCTTCGCTCGGGCGTGCTGGACGGCGTCGAAGGCGACCGCAGCGGGGTCGCTCCCCTCCTGCTGCCGCACGACGCGGATCCCCAGCCGCTCCCCGTGGACGAGGAGCTGCTCGATCGCGCCCGCCCGGAACGTGTCGCCCGCCGCGATCACGCTCGTGAGCCCCTGGGAGCGGAGCCATCCCGCGAACTTCGCCACCGTCGTGGTCTTGCCGGTCCCATTGACGCCCACGAACAAGATGGTGTACGGCTTCGGCTGGTGCGCGCGGATCGCCGCGGGGAGGTCGAGCTTCGGCCGCTCGAGCATCGCGCGCGTCGACCGTTCGAGGCAGGTCCGGATCGCCTCCTCGGCGTCGACGCCGAGCCGGAGCTTCTTGCCCGTCAGCTCCTTGCGAAGGTCCCGGCTCAGCCGCTCGACGACCTTCAGCGCCACGTCCGACTGGAGGAGGACGATCTCGAGGTCGTCGAGGACGGAGTCGATTGTACCTTCGCGCAGGCCGCGCCCGAAGAACCCGTCCGTGAACATCGTTCCGTCGTCGGCGGACGAAGGTTTCGCGTCGCTACTGCGCCCGGCCGTGGGCGCCGCCGGAGGAGCGCCGTGCGGCGTCGCCGCGGGAGGTGCGGTCACCGGGGTCGGGGCACCTTGCTCTTCGACCGGAGCGTCCGGCGCCGAGCGCCGCAGTCGCGCCTTAAGAGCGGCCCACATCCGAGCCCGCCCCGCCCCGCGCCGCGTCGTCCAGCCGACGGGAGAGGACCTGGATCCGCTCGTCGAGGGTCGACATCTGGCCCTCGAGGTCGCGGGCGGCCTGGTCGATGCGGGTCACGCGCTGGGCGAGCAGTTCCGTTACCTTCGCCGCGTCCATCTCCACCACGATCCCCGAGCCGATGCCGATCAGCACGGGCGCGCCCCGGGCGACCGAACCCCGCACGTACGTCTCCCCACCGAACGGCAGGAGCAGCTCGGCACCGGGCTCGGCGCGGTCGACGCCTTCGAGGCTCTCGCGAGCCCGAAGATGCTCCGTGCGGGACGCGGAAAGGATCTGGTACTGCTGGAGCAGCGCGTTCAGCTGGCCCCGGTAGGCGTCGAGCCGCATCAGGTCCTCTTGGACCTCGGCCTCGGGGTCGTTTTCCGGGGGGCTCCTTCCCGTCGCCATCGCTTCGTTCCGACCGAGCGGCCGGGGAAGATAACAGTCGCCCCCGATACCGCGCCCGGACGCAGGGGACCGGGCGACCGTGGAGTGCGCTCCGTGCGGGCGGCTCCGAACCGGTACTTCGTCAGCCCGCGTGCCGCGGCGGGACCCGTTCGAGTGGGATCGGCTCAGGTCTCGCTTCCGGCACTGAGGCGGTCGATCCGGATCTGATGCCGTTTGACGTGGTGGCAGCTCCCGATCTCGGAGAGGGCCCACTCGCGCGCCGCCGCTTCGGAGGCCGCTTCGCATTCCTTGCGGAAGTTCTGCCAATAGCCTCGCCGGGCGTAGAACGAACCCTCGATCTTCCAGAGCGGCATGCGGTCAGGTCTCGCGGCCGGTTTACCGGGGAGGCCCACTTAACGGTGGCGTCGGTCCGGCGCCCGCGGGCGACTCGGCTGCGACGTGGCTCGCCGCGTGCGCACTTCCGCCCAGTCGCGCGATGACCGCGTCCGCGGTGCGCCACGCGAGGGCCATGATCGAGAGCATTGGATTCGCCCCCGGAGCGCTCGGAAGGAGGCTCCCGTCGCCGATCCACAATCCGTCGACCCCGTGCACTTCCCCGGTCGGTCGGGCGGCCGAGCGACGTGGGTCGGTGCCCGCCCGGGCCGACCCCATCGGATGCGCGGAGAACAAGGCGAACGAGTGCGTCCGCACGCCCCGACGTTCGACCTCGCCGATGAACCGCTCGGTCTCCGCGGAGGTCACGGCTCGCGTCCCGTCCCCGGCCTCGAGGTAGGGCGTGTGGAGCGACAGGAGGCGGGTGGCCCCGGCGGCCGCGAGGATCCGCGCCGTCTGAACGAGTCCCTCTACCAGATTCGCGCGGTCCGTGTTCGTCAGCTCGTAGTCGATCACCGGCCGGCCATCGACATCCGAGGTCACCCGACCCTCGCCCGCATCGCGCACGAGCACGATCGGCGTCGCGACGCGGTCGACCCGACGGACGAGCCGATAGTAATCGGCGGCCCCGGCCCACGGCGTCGCGAGCGCCGCGAGGCCGGGGTGCGCCGGTGCGACCTCGATCCACGGGCCATGGGCCCCGGGGTTCGCTCGCTGGAATCGATAGACGCCGACGGTTTGCGGAGGACCCTCCCACGTACGCACCGGGTGCGGGAATTCTCCCACCATCGCGGTCGTCGGGTCGAGGCGCAGTCCGGCCCCGACCCCGGGCGACCGCACCCCGGAGCGTTGGAGCAACGTCGGGGTCTGGAGAGCTCCGCCGGCCAGCACGACCGCTCGGGACCGCACCGTGAACGGGCGCGGCCCGTCCCTCCCCTGGAACGTCGCCCGAACCCCGGTCGCCCGACCTCCGTCGACCTCGACCGACTCGGCCCGGGTCGAACAGTATAGGCGCGCTCCGGCGGCCACTGCGTCGGAGAGAAACGTCGTCAACCCGGAACGCCGGGCGCCGTACGGGCATCCGAACTCGCAGAACCCGCAGCGCCGCTCGCAGCCGGACGCGTTCCTCGGGATGATGTCCCAGTCGGTTCCCTGCACGTAGCCGAGCGCGCGGCATCCGGCGCGCAACGCGTCGTTCGACGGGTTGACGTCGCTGTCGGTTCGGGAGACTTCGAGTCGACGGGCGACTGCGTCGAGCGCCCGGTCGAACGCCGGACCGTCCGCCCCCTCGAGGCCTCCCTCGTGCGCCCACTCCGCTCTCGCCTCGCGCACCGGTGGCAGGCAGGTCATCCAGTTGACCGCCGTTCCACCGCCCGGGGTCGCTCCGGCGAGGATCGCGATCGCGGAGTCGCGGGTAGTCACCACGCCCCGGGACAGGTAGAGACGCTCGAACCCCTCGCGCTCCGTGCGCGGGTACGTCAATCCGGGCACCCAGTCGCCCGCCTCCAGGACGACCACGGAGTATCCCGCCGCGGCGAGCCGGGCGGCGATCACGCTGCCCCCGGCGCCGCTACCGACCACGCACGCGTCCACTCGACGCTCCTCGTTCGGCTCCGGCTCGGCGGGCCGTAGGGCCGGCGGCAGCTCGCAGGGGGGCGGCGCCGGCGGCGGCGAGTACTGAATCCCGGGCCAGAACGGATTCCCTCCGGCCGGGCGCGCGGAAAAATAGAACCAGGCCGCGAGCCGCTTCGTGGCCTGGAAGCCCTTGCGCTTGAGCGCGAGCCGGCTCTCGGACCAGCGACGCAGGTACGCTTCGCGCTCCCCGTCCGACAGGGCGCTGAACCGTTGCGGCCGTCCGGAGAGGAGGAAGTTGATGGCCCGGCTTTCGACCGCGCGGAACAACGACGCGAATTCGGCGCGCTGCCCCGCCGGTAGAGAGGCGAGCAACGACGCGAAGTCTCGGTCGACTCCGAGCTCGCGAGCGGGAGGAAGCGCCGGGGCGCCGTCGCGAGCCGCGGCGCCGGGGAGCAGCGCGTCGACGAGCGCGGACAGCGCGGGGGGTGGGGCTTCGATCGCGGAGCGCACTTCCACCGACCCCTACTTCGAGGATTCCGCGCTTCGCGCGCGTCGTTGGGCGGCCTCGAACTTCTCCCGTTCCCTCCACCAGACGCGCTGTCGCTCCCGCAGCCGGGTGTCGGAGGGAACGTCCGAGCGAGGGATGGGGGGCCCCGGGTCCTCGGGTTCGGGCGTCAGCGGACGGGTCTCCTCCGGCGGCGTCGGGTCGGCCTCCGGCGGGCGGTCCGCGTCGAGCTGTCGCTGGGTCATTCGGCGAGCGCTGCCGCGTTCCTCCATCGCTCCTCCACTTCGGCGTCCGTCAGCCCGACGGTCGGCGAGAACAGCACTCGCTCCCCCCACAGTTCGCGAGCGGACGGATACTCTTCGACTCGGAGCGGGAGCACGACGCCCTCGGCGTGCGACCGCTCGCTCACCTCCGCCATCGCGACCTCCCATTCCGACCGTTCTCCACCGGTGGTGGAGATGTCGGCTCGGGGGTCGAACCGCCCCAGTACCTCGTGCGCCAGTCGCTCTCCCGACGGCACCGCGACCATCGCGACGCGGCAACCGCGCTTCATCATCAAGAACGCCCCGAGCGCCCCCCGCGGACCGTCGACCAGGGCGACGAGCCGACCCGCGACACCGAGCGGCAACCCTCCGGGGCCCCGGAGACGGTCGAACGAGAGGTAGGTTCGGGGGCCTCGAACTTCCACGAACAGCTCCACGTCGGGGTGCTCGAGGTCGACGCGGAGATGGCGGTCCTCGAACCGTTCGAGCACGTCGCCTCCCAAATCCCTCGCGAGTTCTTGGCTCGTGAACGGATGCTGCCCGCCGGTCCGGCGGGCGCGGACGGCGAACGAGGCGCCCTCGACGAGCCGGGGCTCGGCGAGCGGAAGGAGGCGGTCGCGGATCGCATTCCGGTCGCTCGGCACCTCGTGGACGATGCTGAGGGAGGTGATCCCGAAGACCCGCTGAAGTACGCGCGCGGCGCGAGGACCGTCGTCGACCTCAGCGTAGAGGTGGCCGTGGTCGGCGCGCAGCCGCCCGGTGAGACGCTCCCGAACGAACTGGTCGAGGATGTTCCTCCGCAGCAGGCTCTCGAACTCCCGGCGAACCGGGACCGACTTGAGCGCGAGCTCACCGTACCGGACGAGGATGAGCGTCGTCATTCAGAATCGTTAAGTCGGCCACGCCGATTAAGCGATTCCCGAGCGCTGAGGTCGTGGATCCCGATGGACGACACGACGCTCGATCGGTTCGACCCGGCGGAACCGTTCGTCCAGGCGATCGTCGCGGGACTCGAAGCGGCCCTGGGCCAAACCGGCGCCCCGCTCGGAGCCGAAGCGATCCGGTCCCAACTCGACCTCGAGGGGGGTCCGGACGGCGACGTCGCGTTCCCGGCGCATCGAGCGGCGGCGACCGCGAAATCGCGGCCCGACGAGTTCGCCGACCGGCTCGCGCGCGCGTTCTCAACGGGGCCGCTCGTTCGCTCGGCGGCCGCGAAGGGGGCATACGTGAACTTCCGACTGGACCCGGCGGCGCTCACCTCGGGCACGTTGTCCGCCGTGCTGGAACGGGGACCGGACTACGGCCATCATCCGACCGGAGGTCCGTTGGCCTCGGTCGAGCACACGAGCGCCAACCCGACCGGTCCGTTCCATATCGGGCGGGTCCGGAACGCGATCATCGGGGACACTCTGGCGCGTGTCCTCCGTGCGGCGGGCACGCCGGCCACGACGCAGTACTACGTCGACGACATGGGCCGCCAGGCGACGATGATCACCTGGATCTGGTCGAAACCCCCGGCCGAGTGGCCGGAACCGGTGCGGACCGCGGTCGCCGGCGGGTCCGACGGGGCTCCGACCGAGGACAAACCGGACGCCCGATTCGGCCGGCCATATCCTGCGGTGAGCGCGTACCTCAAGGAGAACGCGGCGGCCCGCGAAGAGGTCGCGGAGCTGATCCGACAGATCGAGCTCGGCACGCCCCCTGCACGGCACCGGGAGCTCGCGCAGGAGATCCTCGGCGGCATGCTGGAGTCGCTCGCCCGCTTGCACATCCGGTTCGACGAGTTCGTGTGGGAGTCCGACTTCCTGCGCGACGGCTCGGTCGAGCGGGTGCTCGAGAGGATGCACCACGCGCCCCACGCCGTGCGCGAGGAGAACGGCGCCTGGGCGATCGATGCCGCAGGATACGGACTGCCACAGGAGTCCGGCAAGATCGTCTTCCAGCGTGCCGACGGCACCAGCCTCTACGTGCTGCGCGACGTCGCGTTCCACCTCGCGAAGTTCGCGCGGTTCGGGCGTGTCGTCGACGTCCTCGGCCAGGACCACCGACTGCACGCGCGCACGCTGGACGCGCTCCTGCACGAGTACGGCGAGGCGCGCACCCCGACCTACCTCATCTACCAGGACATCACGGTCCCCGAAGGAGGTCGGATGTCCACGCGCGGAGGCTCGGCCGTCTGGCTCGACCAGCTGCTCGCCGAGGCCGTCGCGCGTGCGCGCCAGGAGGTGCTGGCCCGTCGCGAGGACCTTCCCGAGAGCGAAGTGGACCGGATCGCCGAGGCGGTCGGCGCGGGCGCGATCCGCTTCCATATCGTGCGGGTCGCTCCGGAGAAGCCGGTCGTCTTCCGCTGGGAGGACGCCCTGTCGTTCGAAGGTCGCAGCGGACCGTTCGTCCAGTACTCCTATGCCCGCGCGTCGAGCGTCCTCCGCAAGTCCGACGTCGAGGCGGGGCCGTTTCCCTTCGACGCGGCCCGGCTCGCGGACGTCGAGGAGCTCGCGCTCGTCCGGATCCTCGCGCGGTTCCCCCGCACGGTCCGGGACGCCGCCCGCACGATGCACGTGCAGGCGCTGGCCGGCTACGCTCACGAGCTCGCCGACCAGTTCAACCGCTTCTACCACGCCGTGCCCGTGCTCCGTTCGGGCGACGAGCGCGCGAGCCGGATCGCCCTGGTCGCCGCGGTCCGTCAGACCCTCGGCAACGCGCTCGATCTCCTCGGCATCCCTCGGCTCGAAACGATGTGACCGTAGGTTTCGTAACGTCCAAATAGCCCGAGCCCGTGCGCGCCGGCGGGGCCGCGGATGGCATCGATCAAAGAGGACTTCGTCGCGTTCATCAACAAGGGGAACCTGATCCAGCTCGCGATCGCCTTCGTGATGGGGGCGGCGTTCACCGCGCTCGTCGGGGCGCTGGTCGCCGACATCTTTACCCCGTTGATCGGGATCGCGGGCCACTTCAACTTCTCGACCTGGCAGCTGAAGATCAACGGCAGCACGATCATGCAGGGCGCGTTCCTCAACTCGATGATCACGTTCATCACGGTCGCCCTCGTCGTGTTCTTCGTCATCGCGCTCCCGTACCAGCGCTGGCAGGACCGGCAGGCGGCGAAGAAGGCGGCGGCGGCCCCGACCACGCGGCCGTGCCCCGAGTGTCTCTCGCAGATCCCGCTCGCCGCGAAGCGCTGCTCGTTCTGCACGTCGGCGGTCACGCCGGTGACGCCGCCGCTCGCGGCCGCCGCAAAGCCGTCCAGTTAACGGGTTCGAACGAGCGGGTCGCGCACGCCAGCCTCTCGGAATCCGAGGGCCCGCAGCCGGCAGGCGTCGCATCGCCCGCACGGCGATCGTCCCCCCAGGTAGCAGCTCCACGTGAGCCCCCACGGGACGTGGAGCCGCTCGCCCCACCGAACGATCCCCGCCTTGGTCGTTCTCAGCAGGGGCGCCCGGACGCGGAACCGCGTTCGCCCCTCGACGCCGGCCTTGGTCGCGAGGCGGGCGAGCCGCTCGAACGCCCGCAGGAACGCCGGTCGGCAGTCGGGATAGCCGGAGTAATCGATCGCGTTCGCGCCGATCACGATCGTCGACGCGCCTCGGCTTTCGGCATACCCCAGCGCGACCGCCAAGAGGATCGTGTTGCGCGCGGGCACGTAGGTCGATGGGATCCGCCCCCGGCGGGTGCCGTGCAGGGGGACCTTGCGCGTTCGGTCGGTCAGGGCGGAGGAGAGGAGGGGACCGACCGGCACCGTCACGGTGGCGTGCTCGCGCACCCGGAAGCGCCGAGCGAGCGCCCGGGCCGAACGGAGCTCTCGGTCGTGCCGCTGGCCGTACCGGACCGTGAGGGCGTACACCGGCCCCCGCTCGCGGGCGACGAGAGCCAGGCAGGTCGCCGAGTCCATCCCGCCCGAGAGGAGGACGACCGTCCCTCGAGCGCCGCGGCGCGCGGTCATGAGATCGTTCCGGCGGCCGCGACCACGACGGCCGCGATCGCAATCGCCGACAGCATGCCGAGGAAGTTCGTGCTGCCCTTCGTGAGGTAGCCGCGGTTCTCGAGGGTCTCTCCGAGCACCGAGTCGACCTGGCATCCGAGGAACCCGGCCGCGGTCACCGTTCCGAGGAAGAGAGCGACGTTGGCGATCGGCGTTCCGAACAGACGGAACAGACCGAGCCCGACGACCGCGGTGAGCACCGCCCCCACGAACCCCCAGCCTTCGCCCACCGCCGATACTCCGCCGTTCGTGCCCGGCCGGACCGGCCGTCCCGTCAGGATGCTCCGCGCCTGACCGGCGAGCACGCCGAGCTCGCTCGCGAACGTGTCGGCCGCCCCGAAGGCGAGCGCGCTCGCGTAGAGGATCGCGAGCTCCGACATCGGGATCAGCGGCGGGGAAACCCCGCCGGCGACCGCGAGCGCGGTCGGGAGGACGATGTGGGCGACGACGTTCGGCACCCCTCGCTCCCCCGCCGTTCCTTCCTGGACGTTCCTCTTCCGCTTCTCCTCGATCCGGAACCGGGTCGCCAGCACGCTGCCGACGACGAAGAGGATCAGCAGGGCGAGGTACGGGTAGCCCACGAGGACGACGATCGCCGCCCCGAACACGGTGGCGACCACTCCGGCGAGCGGGGTAAGGGCGCGGGCAGCCACCGCGGCCACCGCGAGCGCGACGGTGATCACCACGCCCCACGCGGCGTCCAACGTCCCGAGGACCACGAACGAACCCGCGCCGGCAGTTGGTGGCGGGTTTAACGCCTTCCGCGCCGCCGGTCGGTCGTCAACCGCGTGCGAGGATACGGAGCACGGCGTTCTCGAAGCTGCCCGCGACGATGTCCGCGCGCCCGGACTCCTTGGCATGCTCCCGCGCCGACTCCGAATCCGGATTCCGGGAGGGAACGAGCGCGGTGAGGAGTCCGAGGCGTTCTCCGGCCTCCACGTCCAGCGAGCGGTCCCCGACGATCGCGCTCGAGGTGAGCTCGAGGTTCCAATCCCGCCGGGCGTCCTCGAAGAGCTGGGTCCCGGGCTTCCGGCACGGGCAGCGGCGATCCGGAGCGTGAGGGCAGTAGTAGAACGCGTCTACCTCGGCCCCTTGGGCGCGCAGCCGTTCGTTAAGCCGTCGGTGGATCCGCTCGACGTCCTCTCGGGTGTAGAGCCCCCGGTCCACCCCGGACTGGTTCGTCACGCAGATCACGAGGTAGCCGTGACGGTGGGCGAGCGCGACCGCGTCGGCCACCCCACGGAACAACTCGAGCCGCTCCGCGTCCTTGAGGTAGTGGAGGTCGGGGTTCAGCGTGCCGTCCCGGTCGGTGAAGAGCGCTCGGCGTCGCGGTTGGGGGGCGGCGGTCTCGGGTCGGTCGGCGGACACCGACCGTCGGTACTCCGGCGAACGATAAGCGTTGGGCCGGCGTCGCACGACGGGGAGTGACGGTATGCCGGAGTCCGCCGAGTCCCGAACGGGGGCCGAGGGAGACGGCCCGTTCCTGGACCGGCTCGACCGAGCGTTCGACCGCTCGTTCGCGCGGTGGAGGCAGCACGTCGGCCCGATCGGCCTGTTGTTCTCGGGCGGCGTGGACTCGAGTCTCTTGGCGTGGGAGCTGAGAGCGAACCCCGACCTTCGACTCGTCACCGTAGCCGTCCGCGACGGCGCCGACCTCGAATCCGCGCGATCCGCAGCGGCGGAGATGGGGATCCGTTGGGGCCCGTCCGAGGTCGATGAAGAGGACATCCAGCGGACCGCGCGACGGCTCGCCGAGGAGTTCGGGCCGATGCCACCGACCTCGCGCGACGTGCTCGTCGCCTTCTCGCTCGCCCTCGACCGATCCCCGGAGGCCCCCGTCGTCTGCGGCCAAGGAGCCGACGAACTGTTCCTCGGTTACGCCCACTTTCGCGGGCTGGGAGCCGAAGACGCCGAGCGGAGGGCCCAGCGGGACCTCGCGAGTCTCAGAGACGTCGATTGGCCACGAGCGCAGCGCGCCGCGAAGTCCCTCGGGCGCGAAGTGTCGGCCCCCTACCTGGCGACCGAGTTCGCGAGGGCGGCCCTGTCGGTCCCGGTAGAACGGCGTCTGCCCGCGGAAGAGCCGAAGCGCCTGTTCCGGACCTGGGCCATCCGCCGGGGTCTTCCCCCCGCGATCGCTCGACGCCCGAAGCGAGCCCTTCAGTTCGGATCGGGGGTCGCCCGGGTGCTTCGGCGGAAGCGAGCTCGTACGGTGCGCGCGACGCCGGAGTAGCGAGTCGCACGCCCCTCGAGAGCAGACCTATATATCCGGGTCCGGGTCCCCGCCCGTGGCAGACGACTCCTCGGACCTGTTCTGCCCCCTCGAGTTCCGCTACGGGCGCGCCGCGGTGCGCGACCTGTTCTCCCGCGGCGCGCGGCTCGAGCGTGCGTTGAGGGTCGAAGCCGCGCTGGCCGCGACCGAGTCGGAGCTCGGGATGATCCCCAAAGACGCCGGCGCCGCGATCGCGCGCGTGGCGGACCTGGAGCATGTCCCCGTCGCCAAGGTCGACGAACTCGAGGCGACGCTCCGTCACGATGTGATGGCGATGACCCGGGCGCTCGCCGACGCGGCGGGAGCGTCCGGCCGGTGGGTCCACTACGGCGCGACCAGCGCCGACATCACGGACTCCGCGCTCGCCCTCGAGCTCCAGGAGAGCGTGCGCGTCCTCCGGGGGGACCTGACGGCGCTCGCTCGGGCGCTCGCGCATCTCGCGCGGGAGCACCGCGCGACGCCCGAGATCGGCCGGACCCACGGGCAGCACGGGATCCCGATCAGCTTCGGGTTCAAGATGGCGGTCGGCGCGGCGGAGGTCGTCCGCCACCGGCAACGGCTGGACGAGATACTCCCCCGTCTCGCGGTCGGCAAGATGGCCGGGGCGGTCGGGACGGCCGCCGGGTTCGGCGACCGAGCGGAAGCCGTGGAGGAGGGCGTGATGCGACGGCTCGGGATCCGCGCCGACGAGGCGCCGATGCAGCTCGTCGGGCGGGACCGGGTCGCCGAGTTCGTGAACTGGATGGCCCTCGTCGCGTCCACCGCGGAACGGCTCGCGACCGAGGTGCGGAACCTCCAGCGGACGGAGATCGCGGAGGTCGCCGAGCCGTTCGACGAGGCGCACCAGGTCGGCAGCTCGACGATGGCGCAAAAGCGCAACCCGATCGTCTCCGAGAACATCACGAGCCTGGCGCGACTGGTGCGCGCCTTCGCGCCCGTCCCGATGGAGAACATGGTGCAGTGGCACGAGCGGGACCTCGCGAACTCCGCGAACGAGCGAATCGTCGTCCCGCACGCGATCGTCCTCACCGACGACCTGCTCGTCAAGCTCGAGGAGGTGCTCCGAGGGTTGAAAGTGGACTCGGGCCGGATGGCGGAGGAGGTGGCCCGTTCGGCCGGTGGCGCGTTCGGCGAGAGCCTCGTGCTCGCCCTCACTGCGAAGGGCCTCGCTCGCTCCGACGCGCACGAGGTCGTGCGCCAGCTGACGCGGAACCCGATGTCGCCCCCGTCGCTCCTCGAGCGGGCGCGCGCGGACCCGGTCGTCACGAAGCATCTTACCGCTGAGGAGATCGGTGCGTTCCTCGATCCGTCGAGCTACGTGCGGGCCGCGATGGCCAAAACCGACCGGATCCTCGCCGGGCTGCCGGCGGACCTTCGCGGATGAGCGGTCCGGACGACCCCTGGGACGCCACGGTAACGGTCCGGCTCCGGGACCTCCGACTCGCGTCCATGCTCGAGCGAGCGCTCTGGCCGGAATCCGCCCGGGAAGTGCCCCGGGCCCGGGCACGCCTCGATCGGGGACCCGGCGACGCGCTCGTGCTCACGATCCGCGCCCGGGACACCGGGGCGATGCGGGCGGCGCTCAACACGTACCTCGGCTGGGTCCACCTGTCGCTCGCCACGGCCCGGTCGGCCGGTACCCCGTCGGCCGAACCCGGTGCGCCGGTCGGCTGAACCCCACGCGCGAAGTCCTTATCTTCGGCCCCGGGTCAGCGGTGCGTGGCGCTCCCGGCGAAGCTGCAGAACGACCTGAAGCAGTTCCAGCGGCTCCAGCAAGAGCTCGGGAACACGCAGCAGCAGCGGCTCCAGATCGACCTGAAGCTCCGCGAGGTGACCCACACCCTCGAGGAGCTCAAGTCGATCGCGGAGGACGCTGTCCTCTACCGACCGATCGGCGGCCTGCTCGTCCGAGCGAAGAACCGGAAGGAGGTCGAGGACCTTCTCACGGAGGAAAAGGAGACGCTCGAAGTTCGTGTGAAGGCGATCGAGCGGCAGGAGAACCACTTGAAGGAACGCTACACGACGATGCAGCAGGAATTGACGCAGGCGCTCCAAGCCGCCGGTGTCTCTCCGACCGGCGCGGCTCCGGAATAGCCGTTAGGACGTCCGCCGCACCAGGCGGTCCGCGATCTCCCGGACCAGCGGCTTCGCTCGGGGCCGCACGTGGCGGCTTCGCTGGAGCCGTGCGAGCGCACGAGCCGTGAGCTCTCCGATCCGCCGTTCGGAGTAGTCGAGACTCCCCGTGCGCCGGATCACCTCGCGCGCTCGCTCGACGTCCTCGGGCGTCGCGGCGGCGTTACCGAGCACGCGGGCGAGACGCCCGCGGTCCGGTTCCTCGGCAAGCCCCCACGCGCGGACGACCAGCAAGGTCCGTTTCCCCTCGGAAAGGTCGTTGGCGCTCTTGCCGGACTCCTGGGCATCGAATCCAGCCCCGAGCACGTCGTCCCGGAGCTGGAAGGCGATGCCGAGGTCGGTTCCGATCGCCTCGAGGTCGTCCATGCCCGCGTGCGTCAACCCCCCGAGCGCGGCGCCGATCCGCATCGGGCAAGCCACGGTGTACATCGCGGACTTGAGACGGTGGACGTTGAGCACGTCCGCCTCGGTCACGGCACTGGGCTCGAGGGTCCCGTTCCGGATGTCCAGAAGCTGACCGTAGGCGGTGAGCCGGGTCATCCGGACGTACTCCGCGAGCGCTCGGAGGCGCCGGTCGGCGGGCACCCGGGGCGCGAGCAGACCGTCGACGGTGAACGGCTCCTCGAGGTCACCGAGCGTGATTGCGATCCCCGTCCCGTACTCCTCGCTCGAGCCGCCGAGCCGCTCCCGCCGGTGGCTCCCCGCGAGGGCTCGGTGGACCGTAGGCCCCCCGCGGCGCTCCTCCGAGTGGTCGATGATGTCGTCGTGGATCAGCATCCAGCTCTGGAAGTGCTCGAGCGCGGCCGCGGCGGGGAGCGCGGGCCGGGGAGATCGACCCGTGGCGATATGGTAGCCGGCCAGCACGAGCACGGCCCGGAATCGCTTCCCGCCCCGCAACGTGAACTCCTCGTTCACGTCGATGTAGCCGCGGACCGTGGGCGGGGCGCTTCGGCGTTCCGGCCGGTACGACGACCGTAGCGTTCGCTCGAGTTCCGGTAGCCAGCCGTACAATTCGGAGAGGTTCACGACGGCTGCCCGTGGACTCCGACATATTTAATCCGCCGGGTTTTCCGATTCCTCGTGGCGAGCGCGGCGTTCGTCCAGCTTTCGGGCGGCATCGTCGAGGCGATGGGGCAGAAACTCGACGCGGCGAAGCCGGTCCCCGAGGGGCTGGTCCTCCGCACCGGCGACGGCTTCCTGTACGCCTTCCTCGAGGACCCGGATCAGGTCTCCCTGGACACGATCCGTCGCGTGCTCGAGTCCGGCGACGGGAGCCCCGCTCGGCTCGTGGTGCTCACGCCCGGCCACCTTCCGCTCGCGATCCAGACGGAGATCCAGCAGCGGTCGGGGACGCTCGTGGAGGGGGCGAGGTTCGAAGAGCTCGCCCGCCAGCTCGGGCTCGAGTCGATGCTGGGGCGCGAACCGCGCCCCCCGGCGGCGGCGCGCCCCCGGCTCCTGCCCAGCACGCAGCTACTCGATGCCGCGATGCGGCGGGCCCGGACCTGGCTTGAGTGGGGGGTCCCGGCATTGGCGCTACGCTTCTACCGGCAGGCCGCGGACTTCAAGCCGGGCTTCCTTCCCGCGAAGATCGGGATCGGCCGTTCCCTCTTGGGGCTTGGGCTGACCGAGGAGGCCGACCGGATCTTTGGGGAGGTGCTCGTCAATCGGCCGAACGACCTCGACGCCTGGCTCGGAAAAGCCGCCGTGCTCGGAGCGCGGTCGCGACCGAAGGAGGAGATCGAGGTCTACCGGGCGCTCCTCGCCGAGGACGACGCGCGCGTCGAGGTCCGCGCCCATCTCGTGGCGGCGCTGGTCGAGCTGGGCGACTGGGCGTCGGCCCGCGTCGAGGTCGAGGCGATGCTCGCGAACACCCCGGAGGACCCGCAGCTCCGCTTTCTGCACTCGGTGACGCTGCTTCGGACCGGGGAGAAGAGTTCGGCGGACCGGGAGCGCGACGAGTCGCGCCGCCTCGGTCTCACGCCCGAGCGAGAGACGGCGCTCTGCCTTCACCTCGGCCTTCCCTCCCCGGTCGCGGCGGGCTCGCCGCCCAACGTTCGGGCTCCGCCCGCTTCGCGTCCGGCGCGCGTCGCTTCCCCGCGCCCGCGGCGGGCCGCTCGCGCCGCTCGACCCGCTCGAAAGAAGTCGCCCCCGCGCCCCGCTCGGTCGCCCCCTCGCGCCGCGCGCCGGAAGACGCCGAGCCGCAAACGTAAGTAGGACCGGACCGAATCTTCGCACCCCAGAGGTCCGCATGCGCGTCGTCTCGGTCCTGCCCAGCGCGACGGAGATCGTATTCGCGCTCGGTCACGGAGCGGAGCTGGTCGGTCGGAGCGAGGAGTGCGATTTTCCCGCGGAGGTCCGGTCGCTGCCCGTGGTCATGCGCCCCCGGGTTTGGGACGCCGACCGCCCGTCGCGCGACATCGACGCCCGCGTGCAAGCCGTCCGGTCGGACGGGAGGAGCCTCTACGAACTGGATATCGCGCTCCTTCGTCGACTCGAACCCGACGTGATCCTGACCCAGGACCTCTGCGGGGTCTGCTCCGTCACGGACGCGGAGGTCGCGGCGGCCTGCGCGATCGCCGACGTGGCCCCCGAGATCGTTTCCCTTACCCCGCGGACGCTGCCGGGGGTTTGGGAGAGCATCGTCACGGTCGGTCGGGCCCTCGACGATCCGGAGGCGGGTTGGGGGCTCGCTCGCCGGCTGCGCGGACGCTCGGAGGACCGTTCGGTACGTGGAAACCGTCCCCGGGTCGCCGTGGTCGAGTGGCTCGACCCGCCGATCCTCGCGGGGCTCTGGACGCCGGACGTGGTACGTGCGGCCGGAGCGGTCACCATCGGACCTCGGCGCGGTCGCCCCGGCCTCCGGACCGACTGGTCGACGATCGCGGCCGAGGCCCCGGAGCTGCTCGTGCTGAGCCCGTGCAGCTTCTCGGTCGAGCGGTCTCGGCGGGAGCTCCTGGACCCCGCGCTCCGGGCGGCGATCGCCGCGGTCCGTCCCCCGCGGGGTGTGTTCGTGGCGGACGAAGCGTACTTCTCCCGACCCGGACCGAGGCTCGCTGACGGGATCGACCTGGTCCGCCATCTGCTCGCGGGGGACGCTTGGCGCCCCCCGATGCCGATCGAGTCGATCGCAGCGGTCGAAGGGGCCACGGCATGAGCTACCGGCCGACCTATACCTACTCGACCGGCTACCCCCTCTCGTCCGCCCAACCGACCCGGGTGACGACGTCCCGCCAGGAGCTCGTCCAAATCACGGGCGCGTTCCTCGTGTTGACGCTCGACTTCGTTCTGATCCTCTACGTGGGAGGCATCGAGCTCTCGGCCCCCGGCCTGCTCGGCAAGCTGCCGCTGTGGTTGGTCGGAGTGACCGCGGCGGTCTCGTCGCTGACGGCCTTCGTGGCCCACGAGATGGCCCACAAGATCTCGGCCCAGCGAGGCGGCTACTGGGCGGAATTCCGATGGGCGCCGATGTGGCTGCTGCTCTCCATCGTGACCTCGGTCTTCGGATTCCTGTTCGCGGCCCCGGGGGCGACGGTCGTCGGAGGGATGGGGAACCCGCGCGACTGGGCGAGAACCAGCCTCGCCGGCCCGCTCACCAATCTCTCGTTCGCCGCCGCATTCTACGTCGGATCGGTGGCGGCGTTCCAGCTGGGGAGTTACGTCTACTTTCCTCTCCTCGTGATCGCGTTCTTCAACGGCTGGTTCGGCATGTTCAACTTGATCCCGTTCGGGCCGCTGGACGGCGCCAAGGTCCTCCGCTGGAGCACAAAGACTTGGGCCGTGGCGTTCGCGCTCGGCCTCGTCGC
>JASHWZ010000206.1 GCA_030043865.1 Thermoplasmata archaeon
AACGGCACTCGGAGGGGGATCCGATGAGCTTCCTCTCGAGTCTGGTCGCGGTCGCGACCGACCCGACGTACGGGATCCCGCTGATCGTGACGATCGCCCTCACGGTCGGCATCAGCTACTGGGCGTGGCGCCGCACGGCGCGTCTTCCCCAGTTCCTTCCGGGGACGGTCCCGGAGACCTGGCGCCTCCAACTGGACGCCCTCGTCTACGCGAACCTCCAACAGGAACGGTACTCGGCCGCGATCGACGGACTGGGCCGGGTCCTGGCGGTCGAGGTGCGGCAACGGTTCAACGTCCGGCTCACGGACCCGGCCGGGCTCGACGACCCCGAAGCGAACCGGCACCTCGCGCCGCCCATCACGCTCCGAACGCTGGTGCGAGACCTTCACCAGGCGTACACGACGGCCGCCTGGGCCGAACAGCCGGGTTGGCTCGCCGCGCACTGGATGTGGGTCCAGCGACGGCAGCTGCGGCGCGCCGCTCGGGAGTTCGCGGTGGTTTCCCAGCGGGTGATCTCGGCGCTCGATGCCTTCGAGGTGCCATGAGCGCGGGCTCCGAGGCACCCTCGGCGCCCCCGGCCCCCGCGGGGCCCGGCGGGTCGCCCGACGACCCGGTCGAGATGCTTCGGCGCGTCAACGACGCGATCGGACAGCAGATCGTTGGCTACCAGGACGTCGTGCGCGCGCTCTCCACGGCGCTGATCGCCGAAGGCCACATCCTCCTGGAAGGAGTCCCGGGACTCGCGAAGACCCAGCTGGTCCGCACGTTCGCCCAGACGCTCCAGTTGAGTTTCCGGCGGATCCAGTTCACGCCCGACATGCTGCCGTCGGACATCCTCGGCGCGACGATCCTCCGGCCGAAGGACCAGCAGTTCGAGTTCCGCCCCGGCCCGATCTTCGCGAACGTCATCCTCGCGGACGAGATCAACCGGGCGCCCCCGAAGGTCCAATCCGCGCTCCTCGAGGCGATGCAGGAGCGGCAAGTGACCCTCGACGGGGTCAGCCACCCGCTCCCGACCCCGTTCATCGTGATCGCCACTCAGAATCCGCTCGAGCACGAGGGAACGTACCCCCTCCCCGAGGCCGAGCTCGACCGGTTCCTGTTCCGCTGGATCATGGAGTACCCGAGCGCGGAGAGCGAGGTCGAGATCCTCCGGACCCGCACGCGAGCCGCCGAAACCGCCGGGGCCACGTCGGTGCTGACCCCCGAGGACGTGAGCCGGCTCAAGTCGCTGCACCGGGACGTCTTCGTTCACGAGGACCTGTTCCGATACCTCGCGGCCGTTGTGCGGCAGACGCGGGTCGACAAGAGCCTCCTGCTCGGCGCCTCGCCGCGGGCCAGCGTCCAATTCCTGATGGCGGCGAAGGCCGCGGCGCTCCTCGACGGACGGTCGTACGTCGTGCCGGACGATGTCCGGCGCCTCGCGTTCCCCGTGTTCAACCACCGAGTGATCCTTCGGCCCGAGGTCGTGAGCCGTGCGATGACCGGGAGCGGGACCGCGGGGGGGTACGGACCGGTCGCGCAACTGATCGCGCAGGACCTGGACGCGGTCGACGTCCCCCGGTGACCCGCGGGTCGGAGCGTCGTCGATGGCCGTGGCCCCGTTCCGATTCACCGCGCGGGGCGCAGGTGCCCTCACCGGAGCCCTGGCGGTCCTCATCGTGGCGTTCTACTCGACGAACATCCTCGTGTTCCTCCTCGCGCTGTTCCTGCTCGGCCTCGTGCTCTCGTCGCTGATCTCGTTCGCGCGGGCGACGCGGGGCTTCGGCGCCGAAGCGTTCGCGGTCGAACGGCTCGAGTGCAGCTCGCTCGTCAAGGTCGGCGGCGCGGGCCTCGTCTCGGTGCGGTTGACCTCGCGCCTCGAGAGCGGGTTCTACGCCGAGATCCGCGACCCGCATTCGGAGCGGCTGCGCGTGCTGGAGGGGTCCGACCGCCTCGTCACCTGGTGGCCGCCCGAGGACGCGATGCTGCTCGCCTACGTCGTTTCGCCCGACCTCCGGGGGCTGCTAGACGTCGGGCCGAGCGTCGTCGTCGCCCACGACCTGTTCGGCCTCGCGTTCAAGACCGCGACCTTCGACGACCCCTGGACGATCGAGGCGCTCGTCCAGCCGCCGTCCCTGCCGGTCGGCCACCCGGTCCGCCTCCCGAGCCTCGTCGTCGGCCAGACCTCCCTCTCGGCCCGCGGCTCGGGCTCGGACTTCCGCGGGCTCCGCGAGTACGACCCGAGCGACGAGTTCCGTCACATCGCGTGGACCCGCTCGACCCAGGGGACGCTCTACGTCCGGGAGTACGAGCGGGAGAGCCAGCAGGACCTGGTCGCCCTCGTCGACGTCGGCCGAGGGATGGCGACCGGTGCGGGGTACGAGAACGCCCTCGAGGAGTCCGTCGCCGCGGCGGCGCGCGCGCTGCGAGCCGCGTTCGATGAGGGAGGGCGCGGCGGCGTCCTCTTGTTCGCCGAGGGGGTCGAACGGTTCGTTCCTCCCGGCCGGGGGTCGGGACATGAGTTCGACGCGCTGCGGGCGCTCACGGACGCCGAGGTCCGGCCCCCGCCGTCGTCGCTCGCCGCGGCGCTCCGCTATCTCCTCACCGAACTGAAGCGGCCGGCGAGTCTCCTCGTGTTCACGCTCCCGGGCGACGACCCGGTCAAGATCTCGGCCGAGGCGGCGGCGCTGCGCGCCGCCGGGCACCGCCTCTACGTGCTCTTGCCGGACGTGGAGACCATGTACCGCCCGTTGCCGGATGCGATCGAGCAGGACGCCTTCCTCGCGATCCTGCGACCGGCGGTCCGTCGCACCGGGGCGGTGACCGACGCGCTCGCGCGGGCCGGAGCGTCCGTCGCGCTCTTCGGCCGGAACGACGCCGTCGAGTCGGTCGCGCGGCTGTTCGGTCGGGACCCGAGGGCGGCGGGAGGCGCATGATCGAGCGACCGGTCGGCTACGTCGCGCTGAGCGCGCCGTTCGCCGCCGTGGCGGTGGAGCTCGTGCCGCACTTTCCGGGCGGCCAGGTGGCGGTCGCCTCGGCGGCGGCGGGGGCCCTCGTCGTCGGCCTCCTGACGTACCTCCAGCGGGATGCGCTCGACCTTCCGAACGTGCTGGTCGCGGCGGCGCTCCTCGTGACCGCCGGCGTCGTGACGCTCGCGCCGGCCAGCTTCGGGCCGTACGGTCCCGCGATCTTCGTGGGCCTGCTCATCGGCGGACCGTGGGTGCTGGTCGGCTACGTGGCCCGGCACGACGGCCCGCTCGGAATCCGGCTCCTCGTCTACGGCGT
>JASHWZ010000207.1 GCA_030043865.1 Thermoplasmata archaeon
ATGGCGAGCAGGTGGAGCACCGCGTTTGTAGATCCTCCCATCGCCATCACGAGGGTGATCGCGTTCTCAAACGAATCGAAGGTTAGGATCCGGCGAGGGGTCAGGCCTTGCTTGAGCGCAATCATCAGGGCCTCCGCGGCCCTCGCCGCGGCTTCGGACCGGCGCGAGTGGATCGCGGGTACGGCCGCGTCCCCCAGCGGGGTCAGGCCGAGGGCTTCGGTACAGCTCGCCATGGTATTCGCCGTGAACAGACCGGCACAGGTCCCGCCCCCCGGGCACGCTTCGCGCTCGAGTGTGTCCAGGTCGTCTCTCGATACCCGTCCCGATTCGACGCCTCCGATCGCCTCAAACACGTCTTGGATTGTGACCGAGTGGCCACGGAACTCACCGGAAAGCATTGGTCCCCCATACGTGAAGACCGAAGGCAGGTCCATCCGGGCGCTCGCCATCAACAAGCCCGGGATGCTCTTGTCGCAGGCGCCCAGCCCCAGCCAAGCGTCGTACCCGTGCGCGCGGAGCATCAGCTCTACGGAGTCCGCGATCACCTCGCGACTGACCAGCGAGGCCCGCATGCCGTCAGACCCCATCGCGATCGCATCGGACACCGTGATTGTGCCGAACTCGCGGGGAAGCGCTCCCATTCGGACGAACGTACGCTTCGCCGACTCACACGCGGCTTTCAACGCAAACTGACACGGTGTGGCTTCGTTCCAGGTGTTCGCGAGCCCTATCTGGGGTTTGGAGAAGTCGGCGTCCGATACACCGGTAGCCCGAAGCATTGCCCGGGCGCCCGCCCGTGCCGTCCCCGAGTACATCCTCTTGCTCTCGGGTCGCGGATAGCCCGCGGATCGCGGACCGTTCCCGTAGGACTCCATCCGAATCAACCTCCTGGATCCGTGGGCCCCCGGTCAGAAGGTGTCCAACGCGAGGTTGGAAGAGAGGTGGTCCAACGAGCGCACCTCCCCGGGAGAGAGTTGGAGGGAGGCCGCGGCCGCTAGCTCCGCGGTCTGCGCAGGGCGCTTCACCCCGGGGATGGGAATCACCCCCGGCCGGGACCGGAGCCAAGCGAGCGCGACGTGGGCCATCGGTCGGGCGTGGAGCCGCCCAAGCGCGCGCATCTCTCCCAGGAGCGCGGCCATCCGCTGGAGGTTCCGAGGGCGGAAGAGCACCGCGGACACGCGAACCGCATCCTGCGGGAGATGCCCCACAGAGTACTTGCCGGTCAAGAGCCCTCTCGCAAGAGGGCTGTATGCAAGAACGGAGATCCGCTCCCGTCGACAGTACGGGAGGACCTCTTCCTCGACGTCGCGGTGGAGGATGTTGTACTGCACCTGGTCCGAGACGATGTCGGTTCGCGAGAGAGCCGACCGTGCTTCCTCGAGGTCCCGGACCGCGAAGTTGCTGACGCCGATCTGCCCCACCAATCCGTCGCGCTGAAGCATCTCGAGCGCCTTCATCGTGCGACGGAGCGGCACCTGGTCGTACGGGTCCGTCCAGTGCAGCTGGTAGAGGTCGATCTGACGGAGACCCAAGCGCCGCAGGCTGCCCCGACACGCCTTTACGACGTCCTCGGGATGGAGATGATGCTCGGAGACTTTCGTCGCCACGAACAACTGGCGACGTCCCGCTTGGCGAACGGCGCTCCCCACGACCTCCTCGGCATGACCGCGACCGTAGTTCTCGGCGGTGTCAATCAGATTGAGGCCCAGGCGACCGCCCTCGGCCAAGGCGGCGGCGCAGTCGGCATCGTTAACGTCGGGGCCCCACGTGTCGTCGCCTGCCTGCCAGGTGCCCAGACCGATCGGGCCCACCCGGGCGTCGCTTCTCCCGAGCGGCACGGAGCGGAGCACCGCGTCTTGTGAGGGCGACTGGCTCAGAGTCCGCGGACGCCGCATTGTCGACCGGTCGGGAACTCCGCCCCGGTGACGAGCTCAGGCCGGGGTAACGTGTGTTTGGAGGCCCAGCTGAGAGAACATCTCCACCTGGTCATAGTATCCGATGAACTCGCGGATCTTGCCTCCCTGAATGCGGAACACCGAACAACCATGCACGGAAATCTTCCGTCCGGTCGGAGCGACAACCGTCCCATCTGGGAGGGTCAGGGAGCCGCGGTGTGTCCCGTTGAAGGTGCTGTTCAGGACGACCCACTCCCCGTCGGCGGTTCCGAACAGGCGTTCCTTCGCCAGTCGAAGGTCGGGGAAAGCGGACACGTACTTCGTAACGCGATCGGTCAATAGCTTCTGTCCGAGGATCGGGTCCTTCTCGTCTGGTTCGAGCGTCACCACGGAGCTTGCGAAGCACCGTTCGTACCGGGCCCAATCCCGACTGTTCAACGCCGACATCTCGTCCTCAATCAGTTGCAGGCTCTCCTTCAGTCCCATGTCGCGACCCCGATTCCGGAAGGCGCTGCCTCTATAGAGTGTTATCGTGAAACCCTCCGAGGGCGACCTGCGCGGCGTCTCCTCTAGTGGGCACTTAGTACAGTTTATATCGCTCGGGGCGTGTCGCGGGCCGAGGGGATTTTCGGGTGGCTTCGGACCTTGCCTCGGTGCTGGGCGTCTCGGGAGAACGGGGCACGAAGGTCGCGGGCTATCTTCCGGTCGCGGAGCATCCGGATGGTTCTCCCGAGAAGCTCCCGTTCGTCCTCGTCAACGGCCAGCAGGACGGCC
>JASHWZ010000033.1 GCA_030043865.1 Thermoplasmata archaeon
AACCGTCGGGTTCGATAAAAGCGACCGCGTCCCGAGCGAACGGTGGAACGCGCCCTCGCAATCTATTTGCCTTCGGCCCGCTGACTCGCACCGGTGGCCGAGAAGTTCGTTGCGCGGGTCGACCGGATCCTGAAGGCGCGCGACTCGCTGGTCTGCGTCGGGCTCGACCCGGACCCCGGTCAGATGCCGAAGCCGCTCCGTCGCCTCCCGCTCTCTCGGCAGCTCGACCGATTTCTCGACGGCGTGGTCGATGCGACGCTGCCGCACGTCGCCGCGTACAAGATGCAGATGGCGTTCTACTTCCGCTACGGACCCGAGGGATTCCACAGCCTCGAGCGGGTCGCGCGGAGGATCGGCGCGACCCGCCTGAGGATCCTGGACCTCAAAGCGAACGACATCCCGAACACGATGCGCCTCTTGCGGGAAGGGGCGTTCAAGTCGTTCGGGTTCGACGCCATCACGGTCACCCCGTGGATCGGCTGGGACTCGGTCCTGCCGTTCCTCGAGGACCCGGCGCACGGGATCTTCCTGGTCGCCCACTCGTCGAACCCGGGGGCGCCGGATTTCCAGGAGATCCCGACCCCGCGCGGACCGCTCTGGCTCGCCGTGGTCGGGGAAGCCCGCCGCCTCTCCCACGCGCACGGCAACGTCGGCGTCGTGCTCGGGGCGACGTTCTCGGACGCGTTCCGGGCCGCCCGGTCGCTGCTCGGCAACTCGATCCCGATCCTCGTCCCCGGGGTCGGCGCGCAGGGCGGTTCGCTCTCGACCGCGGTCCGCGACGGGGTCGACGCGCACGGGCGCGGGCTCCTCATCAACGCGTCCCGCAGCATCACCTACGCCTCGTCGGGCGACGACTGGAAGAAGGCGGCGGGCGCGGAGGCGGCCCGCCTCAAGGTCCAGATAAATCAGCTGCGTGCAGGTCTGCGTACAAGCTGAGCAGCTGGCCCGCGACGGTCGCGAGGCCGTACCGCTCCTCGGCCCGGCGGCGCCCCGCGGCGCCCATCGCGCGCGCGAGCGCCGGGTCGTCGAGGAGCGTCCGCACCTTCGCCGCGAGGTCGTCCGCGAGGAGCGGCTCGGCGAGGAGCCCCTCCTTGCCCGACTCAATCACCTCGCGTACCCCGGGCATGTCGGCGATGACGACGGGGAGACCGACCGCCATCGCCTCGGCGACCGCGAGGCCGAACCCCTCGAGCCGGCTCTGCGACGGGAAGACGAAGACGTCCGCGAGCGCGAGGTACCGCGGGAGGTCGTCGTCGGCCACCGCCGCACAGAACCGCACCCGGTCGGAGACGCCGAGCCGTTGGGCGAGGCTCACGAGGCTCGGGAGGCGAGGTCCCGCGCCGACCACGAGGAGCACGACGTCGTCCGGGAGCAGCGTGA
Source organism: Thermoplasmata archaeon (assembly GCA_030043865.1). Classification (GTDB taxonomy): domain Archaea; phylum Thermoplasmatota; class Thermoplasmata; order Lutacidiplasmatales; family UBA184; genus Lutacidiplasma. The sequence continues at coordinate 1,381 of JASHWZ010000033.1, forward strand.
GCGCCTGCAGGATCACGTCGACGCCCTTGTGCGGGACGAGCCGCCCGGTGAACGCGAGCACCCGCTTCCCGTCGAGTCCGAGGTTCGCCCGGATGTCGCTCGACGGAAGCCCGGGGCGGAACCAGTCGAGGTCGACGACCGAGGGGATCACCGCGAGCTGCCGCCCGCGCAGCATCGCGGAGGTGACGCCGTAGCTGCGCGTGTGGACCACGATCCGCTCGACACGCCGAAGCGTCGGCGGCAGGAACACCCGCTGGTAGAAGCCGGCGAGGAGCCGCCCCGTGATGCCCGCGAGGTAGAGGTCGCAGTGGTACGTGAGGCAGACGGGGACGTTCTGCCGGCCGAGGGCGCGCGTCGCGAAGTACGCCGTGAGGGGCGGCGGATAGTGGATGTGCACGACGTCCGCGTCGAGCTCCCGGAGCCGACGGGTCGTGCCGATGTCGAACGGCGTGTTGAACGCCGTTCCGAGCGTGCGGGTCCGCACGACGCGGTACCCCTCCACGCGCTCCTCGACGGGCAGCGCCTTCGAGTACCGGGAGGTCACGACCGTGACGTCGTGGCCCTCGCGCGCGAACTCGCGAGCGAGGCTGCGAACGTGCGACTCCACGCCGCCCGCATGGGGGTGGAAGAACGGACTGACCTGGACGATGCGCACGCCGGGATTACCGCCTTCTCGTCTTTACGCGCATCGGCCGCTCGGACGGCCCGACGCGGTCCGCTACGCTTCGGTCGGGCGGCGTCGGCCGGCGATCGGCGCCGATTCGCGGGACTGCAAGAGACCGTCCGCGCCGAGCGTCGCGATCTCGACGCCCTTCATCGCCTCGCCGAGCCCGGTGGAGACGCGCGCGACGACCTCGGGGCGGTCGTACTGCGTCGACGCCTCGACGATCGCTCGGGCGACCTTCATCGGCTGCTGCGACTTGAAGATCCCGCTCCCGACGAACAGGCCGTCCACGCCGAGCATCCGGCAGAGCGCGGCGTCCGACGGCGTCGCGATCCCCCCCGCCGCGAAGTTCACGACCGGCAGCCGGCCGAGGCTCCGCACCTCGTTGACGACCCCGAGCGAGACCCGCTCCTTCTTCGCCCACGCCGCGACGTCCTTCGAGGGCATCTTGCGGACCGTCTCGACCTCGCCGGTGATCTGGCGGATATGGCGGACCGCCTCGACGACGTTGCCGGTGCCCGCCTCGCCCTTCGTGCGGATCATCGCCGCCCCCTCGTCGATCCGGCGGAGCGCCTCACCGAGGTTGCGGGCGCCGCAGACGAACGGCACCTGGAACGCCTTCTTGTCGACGTGCTGGAACGGGTCCGCCGGCGTCAGCACTTCGGACTCGTCGATCATGTCGACCGAGAGCGCCTCGAGCACCCGCGCCTCGGCCGTGTGGCCGATCCGGCATTTCGCCATCACGGGGATCGAGACGCGTTCGCGGATCTCGCGGATCTTGAGGGGGTCCGCCATCCGCGCCACTCCGCCCGCCGCCCGGATGTCCGCGGGCACCCGCTCGAGCGCCATGACGGCGACGGCGCCCGCCTCCTCCGCGATGGCGGCCTGGTCGGCGGTCGTCACGTCCATGATCACTCCGCCCTGCTGCATGCGGGCGAAGCCTCGCTTCACGAGCTCGGAGCCGAACCGGAGCTTCTCCATGGAGTCGACCATCGGATGCGCCAGCCTTCGAAGCACCTGCGAGGGGATAAGGGGAGCGCCGTTGGACGTCCGTCCACCGGCAAACGTTAATCCCCGGCCGCCGTTGGACGTTCTGGTAGGGGGAGCTGGTTACCGGCTGAGAGGACGAGGTTCGCCTCGTCGACCCCAGGAACCTGATCGGGATAATGCCCGCGAAGGGAACGCGATGCGGCACCTGAAGGGACTCTCCGCCGGACGGCGGAGGACGTGACGGTCGACTCGAAGACCCCGGCCCGTCGTCTACGTCGGCCGGGCCGGTTGGGGCGAGCGATCGTGGCGATCGCCCTCGCGATCGCCGTGGTGCTCGCGGGGTACGGCACGTACGAGTTCCTCGCGGCGCAGCCGCCGCCCGGTGAGACGACGCTCGTGATCTACACCTACCCCAGCCTGCTCGGGGGCACCGACTGCGACCCCACGAACTTCTCGACGGTCTTCGGGACGTTCGAACGGTCGGAGCACGTCGACATCGAGCTCGAGTGCCCGGCGGGCACGCTGCTCAGCACGCTCCTCCAGCAAGCCGGTTCGCCGGGCGCGGACCTCGTGATCGGGCTCGACGAGCTCACGACCCCGGTCGCCGAAGCGGACGGCCTCCTGGTGCCGTACGCTCCCCC
>JASHWZ010000208.1 GCA_030043865.1 Thermoplasmata archaeon
TCGCGATGGCAATCGCCGAGCCGTTCACGACGCCGACGTCCAAAATGAAGGTCTGATTCTCAGCATCGGTGGTCCCGTTTGAGTACAGGAAAGACCACCACGAATATGCCCCGGGCGGGGAGGATCCTCCTTCGGGGGGTACGGAGGGGCGGGCGTTCGATAGATAGTGGGGCGGCCCCACGCTCGCGGGGTCTTGACAGGTGAGGAAGGGGACGACCCAACTTAGCGCTGCCCGCGAGTTTACCCCCTCGTCGGCAATCGGAGTCCAAGGACCATCGGGTGAAAACTCGGCGACGATATCTGCCATCGGGGCAGCCTGATTGTACGTGAGCTGCTCTCCCGGATAGGGACGACCCCGTGTTCCAAGAAATCCCGGAGCGACGTCGGGGATCAACGCGGCCACGAGAATGACGACCGTGATTGCAACCGCGATCACCGCGATCCAAACCTCGATCCGTTCCATCCGAACGCGCGATACAGACTCAGACCTCGTCGAAGGCGGCGCGGCGCCACCCGAAGAAGCCCTGACGCCGAGCGACTCGCGAAATGCGTGGCCGGGCGATGCTTCTTCCACGATGCTTTCACGCTCCCGCTCGACTTAAACTTCCGGGCTTGACCGCCTCCCAGCGTTTTACCGCTGCAATTCCTATTCGCGCCACTCGCCCAATTCAGAACCGTCGAGCATAGACCTCAGCCAAAAATCGGGACTCCAACCGGTACTTCCGGCCACGACGCGCGCCCTTTGCCTCTAAGATGCGAGCTCTCCGCAACTCATCCAGTGCCGCCCAAAGTGCCGGCGGGCTGTAGTGGGTCTTGTTCGGATACTCGCTTCGGCTGAACCACTCCCCGGTCCCCGAAAGCACCCATCGGAGCACGTGTCGAGTACTCTCACGAGAAAAACTCGATATCAGGGGCCCGAGATTCGCCTGTTGAGAAGCAGCTCGGTAGGCGCTTTCGGCCTGATTCACGAAATAGCGCGTCCAGGCGTAGTAGTCCCTTCCAGAGTTCGTTGTTCCGAGAAAGTCGTAGTAGTGTTCGCTCGTTCGAAAGAAACGCGTGTCCAGCGGGATAAGGGGGGACCTCGTGCAGCCGAGATCCTTCAAGATCGCGATGTTCAAGAGACGGCCCACACGCCCATTCCCGTCCATGAAAGGGTGAATGGCCTGAAACTCTGCGAAGAAGAGCGCCGCAGTGACGACGGGGAGTTGGGTAAACCTCGCTTCGGCATACCAGGAGAGGAGTTGCCTCAGCTCCTCCTCCGTTCGTTCGGGAGGACTGGGAGTGAACCTGAGCGCCCCGCTGTCCGTATTGATGATGAAGTTCTGTTCCGGTTTCAGTTCTCCGACCCAGTCCTCGCGCAGATCCCCCTTGTCGTCGGATAGGATCCCTTCAAACAGGCGTCGGTGAATGGCGCGCACTCCGTCGACCGTGAACTCTGGCGTCTTCCTTCCCGCCAGGTCTGCGTATTCTTCGGCAAGACGGACCACGCCAATTTCCGACGGTCCGCTGGGGGGCTGACCCTCGAGCAGTTGACGTGCTCGATTCAGGTCGACCGTCTCCCCTTCTAGGCGAAAGCTGCTGACCGCGTTTCTTACCCTCGCCATCCCCAACAGGACTTGATGGAGTTGGGGCGATAGTATCCGGGTCTGGAGGATCCCGTCCCAACGGAGGCATTCGGCCGCAGGACGCCCTATGTCGTCTCTCGGGTGTATCTGAGGTCGAAACCCGTGCGTAGTGTCTGGCTTTACCAAGGGCACGCTTGGTTATCAATTGTTAGATATATTTGAGATTATCATAAGTCGTTTGAAAAAAAGCCCGTTGCTGCCAATCCGGTCGCTTCGGAATGAACGGGCCGGACCTTTCTCCCAGGTCAGGAACGTGTAAGCACGCCCGCGCCGTCGTCCCTTTCGTCGTCTGGGTCTCCGGGCCTATCACCGTGCTATCGATCCGGTGCGCACCCTCCCATGCGTTCGGCAGTCGTCGTCTGCGTCCTCGCTCGAAAGCACAGCTCCCCTTGTGCCCCGCGAGCGAACTCCGAGAGACACGGTCTTCGAATTCCGTTCGAACGACCACGCTTCTGACCGTCCGCAGTCATCACGCAGAGCGCTTCGTTCGGGCCGAAACATGGAGAGATCGCCCGTTCCAAAGCCGTCGGGTCGACTCAATCGCGCCGGTGCGTCACGAGCATTTTGGGAACGGCGGGTTGTTCATCCGTAACACCCGGCTTCACCGATGCTTCCTTCGCCACGCTCGAATCGCGGCAAGGTCTTCTCGGTGAGCATCCCCGAGCGTGCGCAGGAGACGGCGCTTGGCTTCCGCCGGTGAGTAGACCCTCGAGCGCACGTCCCCGAAGATATCGACCCGCGTTCTCTTCCCCGCCGGCCGATGTATTCCCACGAACCGGGTGCCTGCGTACGTCCCCTTGAGTTCCTCCACGAAGAAGCAGTAGGGTGGGAAGGTTGTCAATCGGCTCAACGCAGGGGTCCAGCGGCCATCCCGAAAACGTTCGAAGGAAAGCGTTATCGTCAGGCCCTCGGTTTTGACGACTTTGAAGTTTCGAACGTCTTTCGCATGAGCCCGCCCGTGCTCGGGCGAGTTCAGAAACTTCACGACGACCTCGATCGGGAGCGGGATGGAATCTCCGGTATCTTCGAAGTACGTCATCGTGCTCGGGGACACGGAGTCCAGACATTTAGCCCTGCGCGCGCGTGCAGTGTAGAACGTCTCCGCGCTCTGCGTCGATGGCAGGGTGGCTCTCCAGCAGGTCAACTGCGCTTGTGTGGCCGACGAAGGCTAGTTATAAATGATCGGCTATCCGGTCACATGACCTGAAATCCGGTCATGCGCCTGCACTCCCCCCTAAGGGAAATTCTAGGCAGCCGCTCGCGAGTCGCCGTGCTCCGCACCGTGGTTCTCTATCCTCGAAAGGAATTCACCGGCCGGGAGCTGGCTCGGCTCTCGGACACCTCGGTCGCGCAGGCCCAGCAGGCGCTCTCGCAGCTCCGCGACGCTGGCCTCGTTGAGCGCCGGAGCGCGGGTCGTACCCACCAGTGGCGCGGGGTTGAGCGTCACATTCTCTGGAAGAGCCTGGCCCGACTTTTCCGCACTGAGACGGCGCTACTGCCAGGGCTCCAACGCGACCTACATCGTATCTTGCAAAGAGGTCCAAAAAAACTCGGCCTGGATTTGCGGATCCGTCGCGCTCGGTCGCGAGCGATCGACGAGCGACGTTGACCTGTTCGTCGAAGTCCTCCGTGGGAGCGACAAAGAGCGGGTCGAGCGACTTTTGCATGCTGGACTCGTTGGTCTCCGCCGTAAGTACGGCGTCTCGGTCAATCCTCTCGTAGTGGTGGGTACGAAATCGAAGCAGATCAATCCGAATGTGCTCGATGATGTGCGGGAGCATGGCCTTCCAGTCTCATCTCCCTCGAGGAAGCATGCATGACCGGTCGGACCGAGTCGCTCCCGAAGGAGGTCGTTCAAGAGTTCAGAATCTCCTCCGGCGATCAACTCCTGGTCGACTTCGTGCGAATTCCTCGACTCGAGACCCTGATCGGCTGCCTGAAGGAAAGGATGAGCGCCGAAGAGTTCTCGAAACTGAGCAACGAAGGCGAGGACCTTGGTGGACGTTCCGGCCGACAGCTACGCGGAGAACTCTTTGTCGGAGGGTAACGATCCGTTCGAGCGAGTCTTCCGAAGGAAACTACTCGCCACCGCAGCTCTAAATGTCCTCGAAAGGCATCCGGCCACCCTCCGGTGAGCCCGACGATTAGACGCGGCTGGAGCCTACCCGGCGCGCCGGGCCAGGGTCCCGTCGTCGGGACGGCCCACGGAAATCTTCGAGGCCCGCGGCTCGTCCCCCGGCGCTAGGTCCCGATAGAGGGGGCCAAGCGGCTTTCTGCACCTAACCTATGGCGCCGGCAGGACATGCCGGCGAACGGTCCCCTGGCTCGTTCGATCCCCTTGGTGTGCGGCATCGTTGTTGTGGTTCTTCTCGCTGTCTCCGCAGTGGGCGCGACGCCAACGGTGGCACGGTCGCCGGGAGCGGTAGTCACCGTGCGTACGAACGTGTCCGGCCCGACCAACGTCGCGGACCCCGCGGGTCTGGCCGTCGGCTCGGTGAGCACCGGTTATCTCCCGGATTCCATCGCGTACGACGGTGCGACCGGGGATGTCTTCGTCGAAAACGAGGGTTCTTCCAACGTGTCGGTGATTTCGCCTTTCACCGAGCAAGTGGTAGGGTCGATCTCCCTACCCTCCATGGAGGGATACCCATTGACTCCGTACGCTGTCTCGATCGTGTGGGATCCGGGCAACGGAGACCTCTATCTGACGGACGGACTGACACCGGACGTGACCGTGATCTCAGGGACGACGGACACGATCGTCACCGCGATTCCGATAGGGGGCATGCCGGACGACCTAGCTCTCTCTACGAACTTTACCGAGCTCTTCGTCGCCAATGGCGGTTCGGGGTCGGTCGCCATAATCGACACCGCTACGAATTCGGTGTCCGCTACGGTCTCGGATCTCGGCTGGACCTCGGCCATCGCGTTCGACAGCGCCACCGACGAGGCCTATGCCTTGGCGAACTTCTCCACACCGATCATCAGCAGCCAAGGCCGGCTCGTCGGTTCCTTGCCACCTTCGGGGGTATTGGGATCTCGGATGTCATACGACGCCTCCGACGGCGATCTTCTGCTCATGGACGGCTTTTCGAAGCTGGAGGCGATTGATCCCTCGAACGGGAACGTGAATGCGACGCTCCCCCTGTGTGAGTATCCCGAGGGTCTCACCCTGGCACCGGGCGGAGGATTTGCCTACGTGGTCTGCCCGAGCCCGGCGGGGTACGCCGCTTCGTACGGTGTCTTGGACGTGATCTCCGTCACGACCCTAGCCATCACCGAGACGCTGAATTCGGGCCTCTCGGCCGGCTACTCGGCGGTGGCCGTCTCGCCGTCGGACACGTCGATCTACGTCGTCAACTCGGGGAGCGGCACCGTCACATACTTCACGCCGTCCAGTTCCACTTCGATCGTCGTCCAATTCGATTCCGTCGGTCTACCGGGCGGCGTCGGTTGGGGAGTCGCCCTCGACGGGTGGACGTGGCAGGACTCGGGAACCGGAAGCCTTTCCTTCACGTTGGCCGACAACGCGTCGGCGTACCTCGTCCGATCTTCGGATGCCGATTGGTCCCCCGAGGTCCCGTCCGGTCATTTCGAGACGAACCAGTCCGAACTTTCCCTCACCGTCGACTTCGCTCCGGAGCTATACGCCGTCACATTTCAAGAAACGGGTGTGTCGATTGGCGCGTGGTCGGTCTCGCTCGGCGGCGCGAGTGAGATATCGTATTTTGGCAACTCGCTCACCTTCTACGAGTTCAACGGGTCCTACGGGTATTCGATCTCCGGCCCCTCGGGGCTGGCCGCGACTCCGGCGGGGGGTGTTGTGAACGTCTCCGGCGCTCCCGTCAGCCAGTCGGTGATCTTCACTCCCGCGGGGCCGACGTCGAGTACGGCACCGTCCGGGACGGCTTGGCCCTGGATCGCTCTCGGCCTCGGCGTGGCCATTGCGATTCTGCTGACAGTCGTCTACGCCATCCGTCGGCGTCGGCGCTCGCGTTTGGCCTCCCCGACTTCCTCCACGCCGTACGGGCGCACGAAGCAGTAGTAGGGCGTCGCCGCGCAGAAGCACGCGGCCGCCACTCGGTCGAAGCCGGGAGTCCGCGCCGACGCTAGTTCGCCGAACCTTTGCGCCTCTTCGACCGGCGAGGTCGGGTCTGCGGCTCGGCAGACAGGCTGGCCCGGAGGCTCGCCACTGTGCTGGGGAGCCCCGCCTCCAGCCCCACGGTGGGCGTCCAGCCAAGGTGTTGCCGCGCTAATCCGATGTCCGGACATCGCTGCTTCGGGTCGTCTTCCGGTAGCGGTCGGTAGTCGAGCCTCAGCGGAATCTCGAGGGCCTGAGATACGAGTTCGGCGACTCGCCGAATCGGTACCTCGGCCGGGTTGCCGAGGTTCATCGGGGTCGGCACCTCCTTGGGGGCCTCCATCAACCGATCCAGCCCGGCCACGAGGTCGGAGACGTAGCAGAAGGACCTCGTCTGCGAGCCGTCCCCGTAGATGGTCAGCGGTTCCCCGCGGAGGCCCTGGACCACAAAGTTGGAGATCACCCGGCCGTCGGCGGGGTCCATGCGCGGGCCGTACGTGTTGAAGATGCGGGCGATCCGGACGTCCAGGCCGTAGGACCTCCGATACGCGACCGCGAGCGCCTCCGAGAATCGCTTTCCCTCGTCGTAGCAGCTGCGGACCCCGATCGGGTTGACGTTCCCCCAGTATCGCTCGGGCTGCGGGTGGACCGTCGCGTCGCCGTACACCTCGCTGGTCGAGGCGATCAGGACCCGAGCATCGGCCCGGCGAGCCGCCTCGAGCACCCGATGCGTTCCGGTCGAGTTGACCAGGAGCGTGGAAATCGGCTCTCGCTGGTACGCCGGGGGGGAGGCGGGGCTCGCCAAGTGATAGTACTTCTCGGCGCGGGGCAGCGTCGACGAACGGGCCAGGTCGGCGCGTCTGAACGTGAAACCTCGGCGGTGCCAAACCGAACGGAGATTCTCGAGTCGGCCCGTCGAGAG
>JASHWZ010000209.1 GCA_030043865.1 Thermoplasmata archaeon
GACGAGCTCGAGTGAGTCGTCGAGCCGCACCGGCAGGTCCTTCGCGCTGTGCACCGCCAGGTCGACCTCCCCCCGGCGGAGCGCCCGGTCGATGGCGTCGGTGAAATCCGGCGAGGTGCCCACCGCCCGGTCCCGGTCGCCGCTCGTGTCGATCGGATGCACCGTGAACGCGACGCCCGGCGCGTTCCGCGCGAGTCGGTGGAGCACGAGGTCCGTCTGGGCCCGGGCGAGCGGACTCCGCCGGGTCCCGACCCGGAACCGGTCGGTCACGGCTCGGCCGGATTCGGCAGCAAGAGCCGCGCCGCGAAGCGCCGCCGCGCATCACCATCGGCGCCCGGCGGTAGGGCGCGGATCCGTTCGGACGGCCCGCGCAGCAACCGATCGACCAGTCGCCGAGTGAGCCGCTCCACCGCGAGCTCCTGCTCGGTGTCCAGGGGACCGAGGAACCGGCGGGCTTCGGCGAGCTCGGCCTGGCGTACCGCTTCCGCGGCCCGTCGGACGGAGTCGACCCAGGGCTCCTCGAGACGTCGTGCGAGCCGGTCGGCGCACTCCTCGGCGAGCCGCGCAACGCGCTCGTCGTCCCCGTCGAGCTGCGCGGGGCGGGGTGCGAGCGCGTGGAGCTCCTCCAGGTCGATCAGCCGGACCCCCGGCCGTCCCCGAACGTCCGGGTCGATGTTCCGGGGAACGCCGAGGTCCACGAGCAGCATCGGACGCCCGGTGGGGAGGTCGGCGGCGCGCAGCCCGCGATGACCGAACTTGGCGGCCGTGACGACCGCGTCGGCGGTGTCGAGTTCGGAGAGCATCCGATCGAGCGGCACGGCGACAGCGCCGGTGGCGCGGAGGAAGTCGTCGTCGGGCGGCCGGCGGTGATAGACGATCGTGGTTTTGGCGTACGGGGCGACCGCTTCCACGACCTGGCGGCCGACGGTCCCGGACCCGACGACGAGCACCCGGGGTCGCGTTGGTCCGGCGAGCCCGAGCAATCGGTCCGCCGCGATCGCCGCGATCGAACGCGACGACGGGACCGAGGGGTCGACCGTTTCGGCGCCGTCCGCGGCCGCGAGCAACAGGGTTCGGAGCACCGGCCGGGGGTGCCGACTTGCCACCGCCGCGCCGGCCGCTCGGACCTGGTGTCGCACTTCCCCTTCACCGACCGCCAGGGACTCCCGGCCCGCCGCGACCCGGAAGAGGTGGCGCACGGCGGCCCGGCCCTCGCGTCGGCGCCACGCGTCGCGCCGCCCGGGGAGGATCTCTCGCCACCGTTCGGTTTCGGAGAGGCTCCGCGCCAGGATCAGCAGCTCGACCCGGTGGCAGGTGGACAGCAGCACCGCCTCTTCCGTCGCGGCGAAGCGAGTGAACCATTCGGCCACCCGAGCGCGGGTCAGCGCTTGGGTCACTTCCTCTAACGCGTCGAGCCCGGCGGTCGCGAGGCTGAACTCGAGGTCGACCAGGACGAGCGGCGCCGGCTCGGGGTCGCCGTCCGCCACTTCCAATGGCGCCGGCCACGCCGCGGTCGCCTGATCGATCGGGGTGGACGCCATGGCACCGCCTCGGGCCGCGGTTGGAATCGCGGCCTCGCTTTATCCGCCGATGTACGAACCACGAAGTCGCCGGTGTTCGTCCCCGTAGAGGTGCCGTGGGGGCCGGCTCCGGCAGGTGGTGTTAGACGGTCGGTCGGCGGGCCGAGCGTTTGCGCGGCTTCCGATGCATCCACGGAACGAAGGAGATGCCGACGATGACCCCATCCTTCGACTGGAGTCGAGCGACGGTCTGACCCCAGGGGTCCGTCCGCGCGGGGTGCAGCAAGCGGTGCCCGGCCGCCTCGAGCTCTCGGGCGGCGGCCTCGACGTCGGGGGGCCGGGACATCTCGAACTCGATGAACATCTGGGGCACCGGCCGGTTCGCGGGCCACCGCGCGGTCCCGAAACACGTTCGCGCGGCGTCCGAAAGGGGCCAGACGCCGAAGTATCGCCCGCCGCCCAACTTCGTGCTGAAGAGGAACCGGGTGCGGGGGGCCTGGCGCAGCGGAAGTCCGAGCGTCCGGACGTACAGCGCCCGACCGTCCGCCAGGTTGCTCGTGATCAGACCAATCGCACCGATGAACCGCGGACGCATCCTCGTTCCGAGGTTCCGGTGTCCGCCGGTCACAGACCGATTCGGGCGGTGACCTCGGCCCACCGCGCGGGCTCGACCTTGCTCGCGCACAGCTCCGTGACGGCCTGGAAGAACGGGGGCGGCGCGCCTTGGCGGACCGTCGCGAGGAGGTCCGTCAGCTCGGTGACGTTCAGCGACGAGACCATCCATCCGAGGATGAAGAACAGCTGGTCCCGGGGCATCTGCCCGATGATCCGCCCGCGCATCCCGAGCATCTGCTCGTCGGTGAACCGCTGCTGCATCGCCGGGACGAGCTCCGTGTCCTCTCGGTTCATGTGGGCGAGGTACGCCGCGAACAGCTCGTTCGCGTCCTGGTTCAGCCGGATCCCCGCCGAGACGCGCTCGTCCGCGGAGCCGAGCTTTAGGAGCGCGTGCGCCCGCTCGGCGATCGCGAGCTCTTGCCGCGTCAGGGCATGATGCTCTTCGATCAGCTGACCCACGAGACCTCCGTCCGTCCGGGCGGCCGAAGGAAAGATTACCGTCTCCTCGTCGGTCGCGTGCTGACTGAGGACGCACAGAACACAGCCGGCGGACCGCGCGGCGGCGAAGTTGTTCTCGAGGTCGGTCACGAGCGCGGTCGATACGGCCACGTTCGCGAAGTCGTTCGTTTGCAGCCGAGTCGATAGGCCGTAGATCATCGAGCGGAGCGCTTTGTGGATGGGCGTGAACAGGTCCTCCTTTGCCGGCATTCCTCCCCGAGAGCGGCTCGTCGCATATGGACCCTTCGGGGACGGCGATTTCGACGCGACCCGGACCCTGTTCGCAACCCGACCGAACGGCTGCCGAGGTCGAACACCCTCCGAGTCTCTGGGCGGTCGGCGACGACCCCCCTCCGGTATGGCGACGCGCGTGGAACCTGATCGCGGCACCAGCGGCCCTCGACCTGCGACCTTCCCGGCCCGGTTGTCGAGAGGGGGCCGTGCGAGGTACCGCATGTGCAAGGTCGCCCGTCTACGGCGCGGTTCTTCCACGGGACGGGCTTTAATCTAACGAGTCGCGCTGCAGGGACGTGGGCTCCACCCGGCGGCTCGCGGCCATCATGTTCACCGACATGGTGGGGTTCACCGCGCTGAGTCAGCGGGACGAGTCGCTCTCGCTCGAGTTATTGGAGACCCAGCGAGCGATGCTCCGGCCGATTTTTCGAGACCATAGCGGCAAGGAGGTGAAGACCATCGGAGACGGATTCCTCGTCGAGTTCCCGAACGCGCTCGAGGCCGTCCGCTGCGCCTACGAAATCCAACGAACGAGCCGGGAGGCGAACCGCTCCCGACCGGCGGATCGACAAACCCGACTTCGGGTGGGGGTCCACCTGGGCGATGTAGTCGACGCCGATGGCGACATCTCGGGGGACGCGGTCAATCTCGCCTCGCGGATCGAACCCCTCGCCGAGGCGGGCGGCGTATGTCTCACGCGGCAGGTGTACGACCAGGTGCAAAACAAGTTCGAGCTCCCGCTGACGAGCCTGGGGACTCCATCGCTCAAGAACGTGACAACCCCCGTGGAAGTGTTCAAGGTCGTGATGCCCTGGGAGGAACGGCGCGAGGACGCGTTGCCCGAAGTCGATCGGAACCGGATCGCGATCCTGCCGCTCGCGAACTTCAGTCCGGCCCCCGGCGACGACTACTTTGCCGACGGGCTGACGGACGAGATCATCGCGACCGTGTCCGGGATCCGGGGTTTGACGGTGATCTCCCGCACCTCCTCGATGCGCTACAAGCAAACGACGAAGAGCATGACCGAGATCGGCCGCGAGCTGAAGGCCGGCAAGTTGCTCGAAGGGAGCGTACGGAAATCCGGGAATCGGGTCCGAATCACCGTCCAGTTGATCGACAGCGGGAACGACTCCCACCTCTGGTCCCAGAGCTACGACGGGAGCCTGGACGACGTGTTTGAGACCCAGTCCGATATCGCTCGAAAGATCGCGGAAGCACTGAAGCTGCCTCAGCCGCGCGTGGAGGATAGAAGCGAGAACGCTGAGGTCCTCGGTCTGTGCCTTCGCGCCCGCACGCTGTGGAACAAGCGGACGCAGGAGGCGAGCGACCAGGCGATGCTCCTCTTTGAACAGGCGTTGAAGATCGACCCGAACTCGGCTCGGGCGATCTCCGGTTTGGCCCTTTGCTACAGCTTCGCGGCTGACTACCACTGGGTGGACCGTGCGGAAGGGTACGCGAAGGCGAGGGCGTTAGCGAGTCGCGCCCTGGCCCTGGACGAGAGCGTGCCGGAGGCTCACCTCGCTTTAGCGGCCCTGTTGATGGTAGACGACTACCCGGGCGCCGAGGTGGCGCTCAAGAGAGCGCTCGCGCTCAACCCAAGTCACGCGGACGCCCACGAGTGGTACGGATGGGTCTGCCGGGGCATGGGCCGACTCGACGAAGCGCTCGAGGAATCCAAGAAGGCCTACGAGCTGGACCCACTTCCGCCCGATCGGGCCTGGCTCGTTGTGATCTCGTACTTCTACTGCGGACGCAACGACGAAGCGTCGGCCGTCTGCACTCAACTCATTCAGACGGAACCCGGCTTCCCCGATGCCTACCTGGGTCGCGCGGTACTGACGGCGATCCGGGGAGAGGACGAGGAGGCGCACCGGGCATTGAGAACGTACGTAAAACTGGCCCACGAGAAGATCAACTCGAAGAGCGTCGAAGCGCGGATCGAAGCGCATCTCGGGAACCGAGACGCCGCGTACCGAGCCATCGATGAGACGCTCGCGCTCGTCGCCGCCAGCGACTCCCCGCTGGCCCGGGCGATGAGCTACCAGCTCAGTTTCGCCTACGCCCTCCTGGGGGACCGAGACCGATTTTTCCCGTTCGTCGAATACCTGGTCGATCACAAGTTCATGGCCCCGGAGGGACTGCTCGATCCGTCCCAGCAGAACATGGCGGGCGATCCCCGATTCGCGGCACTGCACCAACGGATTCGCGCAGCCTACGGCATTCGCGACTGAGGCGGTGCCGATCGTCCCGGTCGGTACTCCCCTCGCCGGAACTCCGCCCGCAGCGTCAGCCGGCGAAAGCGGCCGACCTCAACGGGGGTCAAATATCGCGGGAGAATCACCGCGAGTCAGCAGCTATGCCCGCGTACATGGTAGGGGAAGCGGAGTGGCACGACGCCGAGGCGCGTAGGAAGTACGGAGAGGGGCACTCCGAGTTGCTCGCGAAATACGGCGGCGAGATATTGGCCGGATCCGAGGAGGTGGAGACCATCGAAGGGGACTGGAAGCCGCGGCTCCTCGCGATCTTCAAGTTCCCGTCTCTGAAGGATTTCCACGCATGGTACAGTTCAGCCGAGTACGCCCCGCGGCTCGCGCTTCGACGGGAGCACGCGGATTCGAAGATGGTCGTGTTCGAAGACGCGTGGTGATTCGCGTC
>JASHWZ010000210.1 GCA_030043865.1 Thermoplasmata archaeon
AGGACGAGCAGGCCCGCGAACGAGCTGACGAAGCTCACTACGACGACCAGCGCCGTGATCGCGACCCCGATGGCCAGGACCTCGAGGAACCTGCGACGCGACAGCTGCCGGCCCTCGAGGGTGTCCCGCAGGCGGACGGCGCGGGCCGACTGGGCGAACGCCCACGACGTGGCGCCGATGGCGGCGCCGATCAGGAGCGCGAGGTAGACGTAGTAGGCGACGACCTCGGCCGTGGACGCGTGAGAGAGCGGGCCCGCGAGCACCCCGGGCACCACGAAGAACCCGACCAGCGCCGCCGACCAGATCGCGTAGTAGACGCCCCAGGCCCGCCGCAAGAGGTACGCCTGGAAGACGAGGGCGCGACCGGCGAGTCGGTCGAGTGTGTCCGCCGTCGGCGGCCCCTCGGCGAGGCGATCCCCGACCGCGGGCGCCGAAAGCGCGGGGGGCTCGCCCTTCGGATTCATCGGAGCGGCTCGGCTCGGACAGGAGCCGCCCGTTGATATGCGCGCGCCGGTCCGACCCGCCCCCGGCCAACCGCGATCGCGACCGGACGGGAGGTATGCTACATCCCTTCCTAGCACCCGGTGAGGTGACTCGCCGAAGTCCATCCGTCAGAGACACATGGTCTCGGTATCCGAAAGCGCGCCGGTGTGATGGCCCAGTGGCTCACCGTGAGCGAGCACGTCAGGCCGTATCTGTGGATAGTCCACGACGGAGCCGCACATCTGAAAGTTGAGTGCCTGGCCAACCCACGAAGCGGGTCCACCCATGCGGGAATCGGTGAGTCTCGCTGAACGAGCTACATAGAATCTGTCGAGCGCTCAGACAAGCCTGAGTCGCGGGGGAATCTTTCGCTTTAGGTTCTGATCAACCACGCGATTGAAAGCTGTCACACCGCCCCGCCGAATGCGGTCTACGCGCAACTTTTCCTGCCCCGTTAGAGTCCCGACCGGAACGCAGTGCCGATTGACAGGTGCGAAGTTCCTTGAAGGCACGTCTCAACCTGGGAAGCCGACGACCGCCGTTGGGGCCGGTAGATTGATGGCGAGACCACACGTCACTCGGCCGGGGGCAAGACTCGGTCTCCCTCGGCTTCCGCGCCACCCCACCTTGCACGCGGGGCGATAGGGTTCAAATTCCCCTACGTGCACGGGGAATACGAGAACACTAGGCCCGCTCCCGTCGCATAGGTTTCTCCGAGGTCCTGATATTGCCAGACCCCGGAGTCCGCCGGGAATGTGTAGTTGTACCACGCTGCCGAGCCGTTGGAAAAGCCAGGCGCGTTGTTTCCCACGAACGAGAGTGGCACGTCACTCATCCCCCCGTCCCATGCAAAGGGTGCCCTCGTGGGCCAGCCCTGGCTCGAAACGTTCAGGTGAGCAGGTGAGGAGAGATCGCAGGTACTAACACTACCGGAAGGAGACTCGAAATTCAAGTCGAACTGTGCACCCACACCGCATCCGGCGTAGGTTGTGTTTTGCACTTTTTCGCAGAGCTGGCTGCCGTTAAGCCCGTTCGCGAGGCCGATGTCAGAAACCAGTCCAGTGTAAAGGGGCCAAGTGTCGACTCCGCCGTGACGCAGTCCCCCCGAGGGATGTTCTGAAGGATAACCGATCAGCGGCTCCGTGCAAGGTTGATTCAGCCCGGGTCCTTCTCGCGTCATGTTTTGCTCTCCGAATATAGTCCAATTTTCAAAGCCCACGATTAGGGCAGTGACATTCCCGTCTCCAATGGGGCTGTAAGTGAGCCGAACAGACACCGTTCCACTCGGCGTGGTGGTCCAAATCTGCACCGATCCTGAGACCGAACCGAGGTAGGGCGAGGCAACGACCGCACTGGGGTTCCAGACGGTCACATTGCCCAGGGCTTCGGTTCGATTGCAGACGACGTGACTGAGAAAGCCGATGGAAGGGCTGCCGAGTAATCCCGCCGTCAGGACCAGCGCAGCTCCCAGCGCCGCACCCAGCGGGACCGAAAGGCGCGACATCGACTTCACCATTCGATCCTTCCATTCGCCCATATCGGAAACATCTTACGGGCGGCCCAGACCCGCCCTAGTAGGGCCGGCTACGTGGTGTTCTACCAGACGCGGAGCACGATGCCCGTATCGTCGTCAGCAACTCCGCCGGTACCAGCAACGGTGTGATACTGTGCTCTTGACGAATTGGGAAACTCTCGTCGAACCGATTCGAGACACTTGTGGTAAGGGAGTAACCTTGAGAGTAACCAAACGTTCCAACGCTCTGACCGTCGAGATCTAGTGGCGCGGTGAAACCCCACGTCAAGCCCGTCGCCACCGATGCGGGACTGTCAACGGCATCGGAGGAGCCCAGGGAAGGTGTTGGAGCCGCCATAGAGGAAGACGATTTGGGAGCGCGACAGCCGGCGTTCTCGGCCGGCGGAACGCTCAGTAAGTGACCTTCGGGACCGACGTCCGCTCGACCGCCGCCCGCACGACGTCCTCCCCGCGGACGCCCCGGATCCAGGGCTCCGGTTTGACGAGGACGCGGTGGGCGAGGGCGGGGAGCGCCATCGCCTTCACGTCGTCCGG
>JASHWZ010000034.1 GCA_030043865.1 Thermoplasmata archaeon
TAGACGTGGGTCCCCCGCGCGATTCGGAGCACCTCGCGATCGTCGCCGGGGTACTTGCGGAACGGCGGCGTCCGTTCCAGTCCCCGAAAGAGTTCGAGAAGACGGTAGCGCCCGGGCGGCCGGGCTCGGTCCGGTCGGAATTCGCTCGGCGCCAGATATCGGTCCTTCGTCCTGGTCGGACCGACTTCGGGTAGGGAGACGCGTCGCCTTCTCCGCGGGGTCATAGCTGCGGTCGACGGCCCACTCCGCGACGGCGTGGGTCAGGCCGGAGAGTACATCAGGTCTCGGCTCGCCTCCGAGCGGAGCTTCGCCGTCGCGTCGCCCCCGAGACCCTATACCAGGCGCCGGTTCCTCGGACATCGTGCGACTGAAGGGTGTCTGCTACGACGTGGGCCGGGAGATGCTGGGGCAGAACTGGCGTCCCGAGTACGACCCTTCGGCGGTGCGTCGGGACCTCCAGATCGTCCACGACGAGCTGCATTGTAACGCGATCCGCCTCCAGGGTCGGAGCCTGGACCGACTCGCCCTCGCGTCGCGGTTCGCGCTGGAGCAGGGCCTCGAGGTCTGGTTCTCCCCCGAGCTGTGGGACCACTCGCCCGACGAGACGAGCGACTACCTCGTGAAGGCCGCGGACGTCGCCCAGGGGCTCCTTGACTCCGCCCCGGGGCGCGTCGTGCTGAGCGTCGGCAGCGAGCTGATCCTCTTCGGCCACGGGTTCATCCCCGGGGAGAACGTTCTCGAGCGACTGGCGTACCCGAAGCTGCGCGATGCGCTCCGGGACCCCTCGACCCAGGCGGCGTTCCGGGCGTTCATCTCCCGGCTCGCGGACGAAGCGCGGCAGCGATTCCGGGGGAAGTTGACCTATGCTTCGGTCGGCTTCGAGCGGGTGGACTGGAGTCGATTCGACTACGTGGGCGCCGACCTCTACCGGGGCGACCCGATGTTCGATCGGTATCCGGAGCTGCTCCGAAGGTATGCCTCCCTCGGCAAGCCGCTCGTGAACACGGAGTTCGGGTGCTGCACGTTCCGCGGAGCGGAACGACTGGGCGGGCGGGGGTGGGAGGTCGTGGATTGGTCCCATTGGCCCCCACGACTCCGGGGAAACTACGTCTACGACCAAACCGCGCAGGCCAACGAGCTGACCGCTTTGCTCACGCTCAACGAGGCGGCGGGGGTCTACGGCACGTTCGTGTTCACCTTCATCGAGACCGGCGCGGGGGCTCTCCCCGGAACCGATCCGACGCTCCGTCCGAGGCTCGACTTCGACCCCGACCTGCCCCGCTACTCGCTGGTCCGGGCGTTCTACCCCGAAGCCCGGCGAGGCACGACGTTTCCCGACGTGGCGTGGGAGCCGAAGGAGTCGTTCCACGCCGTGGCGAACTACTACCGCAACCACTGACGGCGTACCGAGGTGACCGCGGCGACGGGGACGGTCCCCGGTCGGCGGACCGGCCTCGGGAGTGCGGGCTCGAGCTTACATACGGAGATACGACTGCCCGACCGGCCAGAGGCCGGGAGGTTCACGGGAAGATGGCAGTAGATGTGCGTGCCAGCTCGCCGTGGACCCACTGAACCGGCCGGTCCCGCGCATCTGGTCGTCGCACCTCGCTACATCGACCCGCCCGGCACCGGCCCGGGAACCAAACATGCCCAACGACGGGTACCTCGACGACAGTGTCCATTGGAAAATTCGCAACGGGTTGGTCGCCTTCGCCGAACCGACCCAGCGCGAAGTAGCGGACGCCATCCTCGACTGCGGGCTCGCGACGGAAGTCGGCCAGAAGCTCGGGTCCGGGAAGGAGGCCGATGTCTACCTCTGCCGGGACGGGAGGACGCTCCGGGCGGTGAAGGTCTACCGCCAGTACCGAACCGCCCACAAGGGAGGACGTCGCATCAAGCTCGAATCGATGGGACAGCGGGCTCTTCGCGAGTTCGACCTGCTCGCCTACGCCTGGCAGGGGGGAGCGCGCGTCCCGGAGCCGGGCCGTCGCAACGAGAACATGTTCTCGATGCAGTACCTCGGAACTCCCTCCGTGGTCGCGCCGATGCTGAACGACTCGGTGCTCGAGGACCCCGAGAGCTTCCTCCACCAGACCGTCGCCGGCATCGAGGGGCTCGCCGAGGCCGGGATCGTCCACTCGGACCTGAGCCCGTTCAACATCCTGGTGCACGAGAACCTGCCGTGGTTCATCGACCTCGCCGCGGGGATCCGCGTCGACCGGCTGGGGAGTCCTCCGTGGATCCGGCTCCAGGAGGCTCTGCGGTCCCTCGAGCATGGGGGAGCCGCCCTCGCCCGCTACTTCCGAAAGTACAACCTCTCGCTGGACACGGAGGACCTCGTCGCCCGCGTCCGCGCGAAGATCGAGCTGTTTCGGATCGCGTGAGCGGTCCGCCCGGTGCGGCGCCCCGGGGTTCCGATCGCGTGCCCGACGCGATCTCCCGCGGACACCGCTCAAGATCTGCCACCGGGTCCTGAGACCGGCCCGACTCCGTGGTTCGCGAACGACGATGACTTTCGCCCGAGAGCCCCGACCGGGGACCGGGGTCTCGGCCGGTCTACGTACGGGGCTTCTTCGCACGCACGTAGCCGCCCGGGCTCTCCCGGGGCGACTTCGGGTCCGCGTACCAGAGGTCCGAATGGCGCTTCGGGTCGTGGTCGTACTCGAACCACCAAACTCCGGTGTACGGAGGCTCGATATCGTCCTGCCAGAGCATGCACAGGATCTCCCCGTGATGCAGGAAGTCCTCCTCGATCAGGTGCCAGAGCGCTTCCCGGGCCGTGATGCGCCATTCCCGGGCGGGCGGCGGGGCCGAGAGAGGCCGCGGGGGACTCCGCTTTCGGTCGAGATCGGCCGGTCGGAGACGTCGCACGACGCGGAGCGCCGCGGCGTCGATCTCGCGATTGATCCGTCGGAGCTCGCGCACCGACTGCGGATTCCCGCGGATCCGAAGGATCCACAACAGCTGGCGCTGGCCGAAGAAATTCGCGAGCCACCATGCGTACACCTGGAGCACGTGAAAGTGGACGTTCCGAATCGACTCGAACGTCGCGCCGCGGCGACGGGTGAGCACCCGCCACGGGAGTCGAGAGAACAGGTCCAGGTACTTGCCGCGCGACCAAGCGTGGTACACGACCATCCGCTCGAACTCGTTGCGAAACTCCGGGGCCGCCGAACCCATGGCCGGATATCGACTTCCTAGGTAGATGTTGTGCGCTACGGAGAGCGTCCTGCTCCCTCGGCGCGGAGGGGAGGGGATCGAGACGACTCGCACGTCCGCGCGCTACCGTCGCCCTCGGCGATACGCGCCCCCGGCCCGAACGCGGAGAGGGACGCCGTTGCCCTGCTCCCGCCCCCGAGCGAGGGAAACGTGGGGTCCTTCGGGAGGGAGCGTCATTTCTCACGGGGAGACACGTGGGCGTAGGTAGGGCCTGCCATGTGGCTCAGCGCGCGGCGGAGGGACCCGCCCGGTCGTGGCAGCGACCGAGGGCGGCGATGTCCCCCCGACCTAACGAGCCGATCTCCTTCTCCGCCCCGCCTCCGCCCATACTTTCCACAAGTTCAACTCGTGGAGACCACGCCAAGAATCGCCCAACGCGCGCCCACGGGCGGGGCTCAGGAACTTTTCCATCGGAGTCTTGACGAAGCTTCTCCTCGTCTCTCCATGATTCCTCGCTACCTTGACGGCGGCTCGAATGCGCTCCAGGTACCGAACGTCCGACGCCACTCGCTCGTACGAGCAGGGGGGACCATGACCCTGAAGAATGAGGCGGGGTCGGAGCCGCTGCACTTCCCGCAAGGACTGGATCGCCTCCCCGCTATCCCCGAACCAGACGAACGGTAGGTCCATGACCGCATCACCCGCGACCAGAATTCGTCGATCCGGCACGTAGACCCCGATCGAGTCGCGCGTGTGTCCGGGGAGGGGGATCAACTGGAGCTCTTCGCCCTCGAGGTCCAGCGAAGCCCGCCGGGCGAACTCGTGATCGGGCGGCTTGAGGCGTAGACCACCGGCCCGCTTCTCGCCCGGTCGCCCCACCCACTTCGACCAATAGCGCTTCAGGAACCTTGAACCGCCGCGCTGCGCCCAGATGGGGCAATCGTAGAGGCAGTTTCCGGCGGTGTGATCCGTGTGCCAATGCGTGTTCACGAGCGCGAGCGGCTCGATTCCCATGCGGCGAACTCGCTTCACCAGCCTTCGGGTCTCCAGGGGCCGGGTGAGCGTGTCGATGATGACGCCCCTCTTCCCCTCAGTCAAGATGGCCGCGTTGACGCCGAAGCCCCCGCCGTGAAAACCCCCCACCCACCAAACGCCTCGTTCAAGCTCTCGCTCGAAGTAGGGTTCCCGGGTCATCGGAGACTCTCGAGTGCGTTCCGTCTCTCTGGGGGTCACTCCGCGTCGCAGCGCACCGGTACCGGCTTCAACGATTAGAAGCCACCGCGCTCGATGCCGAGGAACTATCCCTCGACGCGGGAGGGGGAGGGACCAATCCCGACCGATTGCTCCCCCATGATCGGCGTCCCCGCACGCGAGAGGACTGCGGAGACGATCGGCTCGCCCGCGTCATGAGCGGAGGGGCACCGGTCGACCAACGACCACCCGACCGAGGTCACGGGCTCGCCGTTCGGCGGGTGGGACCGATTCCCCGATCCTCGATCCTCACGGTCCGAGAAGGGTGACGGCCTCGGGCGAGTCGACAAGGTGATTCGGACCGCTCGTCTGCAGGCGGGGATGGAGACGGAATTTCCGGAACCGCAGGAACCGGAGCCCCCGTACGGACGAACCGGTCATCCGTACTTCATGCACGGCATGGTGCGGTCGCAGCCTTCGGCGGTACGCGCCACCGTCGCGGCCGCCGAACGGGATGCCGTGGCCATCCCTCCGCCCCCGAGCGACCGGACCTTGCTGTTCGTCGGAATGGGAACGTCCTTTCACGCGGCGCGGGCCGCCGCGTGGGCGTCCGGTCCGGCCTGGGAGTACCGCCAAGCGGCCCGGGCGATCGACTCGTTCGACCTGCTGCTCGAACCGGATCAACTCCGCCGGGCCGGTGCGGCCATCGTCTTCTCCTCCTCCGGCGAAACCGCTCTGACCCAGCGGGCCCAGGACGCCTTGCGGGCCGCCGGGGTCCGCCAGGTCCTCGTGACCGGAACCGACCGGAGCGGTTCGATCGACCGAGCCGACCATGTACTCCGGACGAGGGAGGCGGAGGAGAAGGCCTGGGTCCACACGGTCAGTTACACGACCGCCGTCGCGGCGGCCCTCACGCTCCTTCATCAGTGGTCGGGAAACCGCTCGGTGCTCCCTCGGGGAATCGAACAACCGCTCGAGGAGGTCGTCCGGCGGGAACCCGAGTGGAGACCGCTCGCGGATTTCCTCAAGGATCGGTCGAAATTCTTGATCCTCGGCAGCGGCGCCGCCGAGGCGACCGCGCGCGAAGCGGCGCTCAAGCTGCGCGAAGGAGCGGCGCGATTCGTGGCGTCCGCCGGCGTGGAAGAGTTCCTGCACGGAGTGCTTCCCTCGATCGACCCGGACCAGACCGCGGTGTTGGCGGTCGCGACCTCACCCCTCGACCGACGTCGGGCCACTACGGCGCTTCGAGCGGCGGCTCGGAGCGGGGCCAAGGTGGCACTGTGGGCGCGGGGCCGCCCCTCCGACCGAGCCGAGAACGAATTCGAACTTCCGGCCGTATCTCCGTCGTTGACTCCGCTCGTCGACATCGTTCCGTTCCAGTTCCTCGCGTACTGGCTGGCGCTCTCGGGGGGGAGGAACCCCGACGTCATGGGACTGGACGACCCGCGGATCCTCGCCGGTCGACGAATGTACGGGATCTGACGACCGTCCCGTTCCCGGGATGACCGTGAGGGGCGGACGACCTCACAGGTCCGTGCGGTCGGGCCCGTGAGATCGGGTCAATAGTGGAGTTGCAGGAATCGACAGTCGGCGCAGCGGTGCCCGTCGAGCCAGGCCATACCTCCGAGGGGTTTGCGCACGATGGTCTCTCCGCCCAGTGCTAGCAGCGACCGCTCTCGATACCACTGGACACCGACCGCGTAGGACATCACGCCCACACTGCCCGACTCCATCGCCTTCCCGCAGTGCGGACACTTTTCGACCGCGTCCATCGTCCCACGGCATGGAGATGGGGCCTCAATTCCTCGTCGGCGGCGAGCGAGGGGTGGGTACAAGAGGAGGGAGCCGGCTGGGGGGCGAGCGCGGCTCGCGATTCACGAAATGACGGTCATCCGAACGGTCGCCACCCACTCGGTCGTCAGTGCGACCTACCCACGTCCGGTCACCGAGCGGGACGAGATCGGAATGGCGGTCGGAAAGGCGGTCGACGAAACGCTCTCTCGATGGTCGAACGAGGTCCGCCAATCGCGGCGACCGACCTTTACCTCGATGCAGCGGATGGCGGCCGAGATCCTCGACCGGGAGCTCGCCGATGCCGACGTTGCGCTCGCCGCGGACGAACGCTCGCGTCAGCTGACCGATGTGTCGGCCGTCCTTCAGGCGTTCCGGAAGAGCGAGGTCATGGGTCTCTCACGGCCCAAGAGCCGACTGATCCTGATCAACGAAGAGGTCGGGGTTTACGCTCAGCCGGACTACTGGAACGGGCGGGACCGCTTCTACGAAATGAAGAGCTACTACGCGGACCCGGTACCCCCGGACGTGGTGCTGCAAGTTCAACTGTTTCAATGCGCCTTCCCCGGCTTTCGCGGCTACCTTGCGTCGTTCGATCGTCACACGCGGCCGGTCGTGCCGCACATCGACCCCGTCCCGCTGCTGGACCCCACGACCGAGAGCCAGGCGCTCCGACGGGCGTATCGGGTCGGCCGGAGCGAGGGTACCGAGAAAGTGCTGGAGTACATCGACAGCCCGGTGGTTCGGTACTCGATCTCCCCCTCCGATGGTGAGTGAGGCGCTCCGGGAGCGCAGGGGCGACCCCCGCGGTCCCGGTTCGCGGAGGGAGGCCGCGAACGACCGTACCGTCGCCCGCTTCTCGGCCCGTCTCCGGCGCGTGCGTCGGGGCAGCGGCCAGCGAAGGTACGACTTCGTTTAGTAGGCCGTCCCGACTGCCGGGAGGAATGATCCTCCCGGGACTCATCTCGGTCGCGTTCTACCGTCGTCGTCCCAGTGCGGTTCAGATCGGTCTCGGACTCGCCTTTACGGTCGTCGTTTCCGGACTGCTGGGGTACGTGCAGGACGTCGGAACATCTCGCGTGTGGGAGAACGTCGTCCTCGCGATCGTGGGTGGCGTCATTCTCTACGTGGCCATTCTCCTCTATCTCGTCTACCGCTACCTACCCAAGCGGGCCCTGGCGCGCGAGTCGCCGTCCCCGGTCTCTTCGATGCCCCCGCCGTGAGCGGAGCGGCTGGCCCGAAGTCTCGGCTCTCCGCGAGGACGGGCCCCCTCGGCGTTACCGGCCGAGAAGATAGAGCAGCCCGTCGGCGAGGGTTCCGGCCCAGCACGAGTAGTCGTGTCCGCCCTCGAACTCCGCGTACTTCACCGCGTAACCCTTCGCCACGAGAACGTCCCGCAGGTGACGCACGCCCGCGAGCAGCGACATCTGCATGCCGGGGTAGACGACCTTCTCGAACGTCCCCGCGTCCAGGTAGAACTTGATCGGCTTGCGCGCGGCGGACGCGAACTCGCTCATCATCGAGGTCGCCCCTCGGTCGCTCGGGGCCGTCCAGAAAAACGCGCCGGACTGGGCCAGCACGTTGCCGAAGACCTCGGGATACCGATAGGCCGCGAACGCCGCGGCCAAGCCGCCCAGGCTGGAGCCGAAGAGGACGGTCTGAACGGCGCGGAGGCTCAGGTGGTACCGTTGCTGCAGCCAGGGGACCAGCTCCTCCGCCAGGAATTGCGCGAACTCTGGGTTGTGCGCCAGGTCCCGTTCTCGTGATCCGGCCCCGCTCTCGACCAGCACGACCACCGAAGGGCCGAGGCGACCCGCGGCCCGGAGATACTCGACGATCTTCGGCGTCGGCACGACGCTCTGGTAGGCCAAGCCGTCGAGCCCGAGGAGGAGATTGTACTGCACCGAGTGGGGCGTGAAGTCCGGTGGGGTGAACACCCAGATCCGTCGGGCGCCGCCCAACCGCTCGCTCGCGAAGCGCTCGCTCACCACCTTCCATCGGGACGGCTCCGGGATCTGAGTCCAGGGCTGCGGCGGGGCGCCGGGCAGGGCGATCTCGGAGACGTCCACCCCCACGTCTTTCGGATCGTCGGGGTCCTTGAACATCGTGAGACGCGTCGGGTTGTACGGGTCGGCACCGATCGACCGGAAGTACGCCACCCAGTCCTCGGTCTCATCGGCCTGAGGCGTCGGCCGGGCAGAAAAGGCGTAGATGGTTCGGGTCGCGCGCGGAAGTACCAGCGACCGGTACCAGACTCCCGTCCCCGGGAGCGACACTAGTTCGGACTCGCCCGCGAGAGGGTTGGCGACGGGGCAATAGAGCGACGGAGACGTCAACCGCCGTCGAGGCCGCCACACGAAGGTCACCCGAAGGCTCTCCCCGTTGCCGGCAATCGGCTCCACCAGGGGAAGGGACTCGGAGGTGAGCTTCTCCCACTCGTCGGCCACTACGTGGGGGGATTGGCCCCGGGCCCTGCGTCGAAACTGTTCGAGACGCGAGCTCCGGACGACGGGGGGCTTCACGGGGTCACCTCGAGCCCCTCTTTCCGGGGCGATTTCCGAAGATCACCGGCGTCAAAACCACGTTGTTCACGGCGGGATAAGGCCGCTCCCTCCGACACGCGTACCGAGTGGTACGGATTAACGGTGCCCGCGGACGGGTTCACTTCGACGGGTCGTCCGGTGAGGTGACCCAGTGCACGACCGTTTCGAACCGCCCGGGACTCGGGGAAGGGGTTGGACGCGGCGCTCTCGCGTCGCTGCTTAGACCGCGCCCGGTGGAGGACCGCCCGGCGGAGGCGACGGTCCACCCTCGGACCAGGGGGGAACCGGACCCGCCGTCGACCCCGGCGACGCCGGGGGCGGGAGGGTCTGCACACCGCTCGGGGGCGAGGGAGGCGAAGAGCCTCCGCCGCGCCGCCGACCAACGAGCAACCCGACCGCGAGGCCCACGATCAGCGCCACCACCGCGAGCACCAGGGCGAGGTCGAGGCTGATCCCGCCCGAGCTGCTGCTGGAGGAGGACGGGGTCGTCGTCGTGACCGGGGTCGCAAAGAAGCCGATGCCGACCTCCTGCGCCTGGCCCGCGACGGTGACCGAACCGCTCTCGGGCGTATCGTTGTAACCGGTGACCGCGGCGACCGTGTACGAATAGCTCCCGTTCGGCTCGGTGAGGGTGATCGGGCCGTTCGTGGTGCTCGAGTGTGCCACGCCGGCGACCGTCACCGTCCAAGCCGTGGACGCGGGCAGACCGCTGGCCTCGAACTCTACGGAGTAGGTGACCTGCGTGAAGGTCAGCGCGATGCTCTCCGCGGAGCCGTTCACTTCCAGTTCTCCCGCGGACGGCGCTACCACGTATCCCGCGACCGGTGTGACGCTCCAGCCGTACGACCCGTTCTCCTCGCTCAGGCTGATGCCGCTCGCGGAGCCGGCCTCGGCCGCGCCATCGAAGGTCACGGACCAAGCGGTCCCCGAGGGGAGACCGGTCTCGGTGATCCCGACGGAGTACGTCGAGGGGACGTACCCAAGGACTCGGTCGTTCTCTCCGTCCGCGACCCACAGCGTGCCCGTGGGGCCGACCCAAGCGCCGAGCGGCTGGCTGAGGTTCGCCGCGCCGACCCCCGGCGAGGTGCCCGCGAACGACGACTGGCCGATCACGATCGACGGGCTCTCGTTCGACGAGAACGGCGGTTGGTATTCCAAGACCCGGTTCTGGCTCTGGACGCCCACCCACAGGTTGCCGTGGCTGTCGACCGAGACGCTGTACGGGCCCACGAGGGCGGTGGGTCCCACCGAGTCCGTGGTGGAGAAGTTGGCCTGGCCGAGCACGTAGGTCGCTCCCTCCCCGTCCGAGAACGGCGCCGTGAAGCCGATCACCCGGTTGTTCGAGTACTCCGAGACCCACAGAATGCCGTGCGCGTAGGTCAGCGCGATGGGAAAGCTGAGGTTGGTCGACGAGGTTCCGGCTTCCGACGTGTTGAAGTTCGACTGGCCGAGCACGAGCGATGCGTTCATGCCCGACGTGAAGGGCGGCTTGAACTCGAGGATCCGGTTGTTGTGGCCGTCGGCGACGAACAGGTCGCCGGCGGAGTCGAAGGTAACCGCCGCCGGTCCGTCGAACTTCGACTGGCTGGTCCCCAGGGTCGACGTGTTGAAGTTCGACTGGCCGAGCACGAGCGACGCGTTCATGCCCGTGGTGAAGGGCGGCTTGAACTCGAGCACTCGCTCGTTGAGCCAGTCGGGGACCCAGAGGTCGCCGTGGCTGTCGATCGTGCACGAGGCGGCATAGTAGAGCGTGGACTGGTTGGTGCCGATTCCGTCCGTGAGGAAATTCTGCTGGCCGATCACGACCGAGGCGGACTCGTTCGTGGTCAGGGGAGCGAGGTACTCCGTCACTCGGCTCCCGCCGAAGTTGGGAACGAAGAGGTCGCCCTGCGCATCCATGCAGGGATTCTCGGGGTCGGGCACGATGTTGGAGGCGTTCGGGGTGCCCGAGTACGCGTCCGTCGTGACGTTCGGCTGACCGATCGCGATCGAGGCGGCCATCCCGGTCACGAACGGGTTCGGGGAGCTCGCGTCAACCGTCACCTCCGCGGCCACCGGCGCGGCGGAAGGTCCGCTGTGGATGGCGCCGGTCGGCAGGAACGCGACGAGCAGGGCAATCGCGACGACGCTCAGAAGTAGGGTCGCTCGATTCGACATCGAGCGCTGGATGTGCCGAGTCGTAGGCTAAAAACCTTGCGCATCGGATGGTCCTAGTGCATCGACCCGATTGGCTCCACTTTCACGCCCCCGCGAGCTCGGGCGCGCGGAACCACGCGGACGCGGCCCACGAGCCCGGCACCCCTACCGGTCGCCCTCGACCTCAACCGCGCACCGTATTCTCCCCGGGACTGCTGGAAGGGCGAGAAGTGCGCCCATGAATCTGAATCAGGTCACGGTTCCTTCGACCGATCTCGAGGCTTCGGCGCGATTCTACCGCCAGCTCGGATTGCGGCAGATCGTCGAGACCTCTCGCGACTATGCCCGGTTCGAGTGCCCCGATGGCGAGTCGACGTTCTCGGTCCATCGAGCCGAGAGCCGGCCGGTCGGCGCGGGTGTCGTGGTGTACTTCGAGTGCGAGGACCTCGACGGAGTCGTGGAGAGGTTGAAGGCGTCCGGGCTTCGGTTCGAATCCGACCCCGAGGACAAACGCTGGCGCTGGCGGGAGGCCTACCTCCGAGACCCCGACGGCAACTCGATCTGCTTGTACCACGCGGGCGCGAACCGACGGTACCCGCCCTGGCGGGTGGAACCTAGCGGTTAGGACCCTCGACAACGACCACGGTCTTGGTCGTCGCGCCCTCTCTGCGAAGCCTCAGCACCGGAGCGTATTCCGGGGAGCCGTACCAGTCCCGGAAAGCGTTGGTCGATGGAAACTCGAGAATCACGACCCTCGCGGGATTCCAGTCGCCTTCGATCACTTGGGGCGGGCCCGCGCACAGCGTCTTGCCGCCGTACTTATCGAGCGCCGGACCGAACTTCTCTCGGTATTCCTTCGCCTTGTTCTGATCGTGCCAGTCAATCTCGAAGAGCGCGTACGTCGCCATGGTCGTCACCCCCGGGGACCGAGCTCTCCAGTAATACGTTGCCGCAGCCGGAACCGCCAGATCTTCCCGCGTTCGGGAAGAGCGGGATGCGGTCGTCGTGCCCGGAGGCTAGAGGGGGTACTCACCATCCTCCTCGCGGCATTGACCCGACTTGCCCGAGGGGGGATCCTCGCGAGGAACCCGGGCCGGGGGTCGCCAAGCGAGCCTTTATCGAGGGAGAACCGGTCAGGGACTTCGTGCCCGACGCCGACCCACTGGTAGCATTTTTTCTGGAGGTCTCGGAGAACGAGGCCCTCTTCGAGAGCTACAAGAAGGACCCGGCGGGAGAGATGCGGAAGCGCCACATCGACGAGGCCGCTATTCGCGCGATCACGAGCGGGGATTTCAAGGCCCTCCAATTGTTTCTGGTGACAAAACCCCCCAAGCCCGGAGTGCTGGTCGTCGTCGTCCTGCCGTGGGCTAAACCGTCCAAACCGATCTAGACCGGGCCCCATGGCCGGTAGTCTCGTTATCGCCGGTCTCGGTATCCAGGTCCCACGGCAGGTGACCTGGGAAGCCCGCGCCGAGATCCAGCGGGCGGATCGTTTGCTGTACCTGGTCGCGGATCCGGTGGCGGAGGCTTGGCTCCGGCGGTCGAACCCCGCTGCGGAGTCGCTCGCGGATTGTTATCTTGAAGGCCGGTCACGCGCCATCGCCTACCAACGGATGGTGGAGCGGATGCTGGCACCGGCCCGAAACGGTGCGAGGGTCTGCGCCGCATTCTACGGGCACCCGGGGGTGTTCGTCTCCCCGACGCACGAGGCGATCCGAATCGCTCGAGCCGAGCACCTCGAGGCGCGGATGCTCCCCGGGATCTCCGCGGAAGACTGCCTCTTCGCGGATCTCGGGCTCGATCCGGCTCGTTCGGGCTGCCAAAGCTACGAAGCGACCGACTTTCTGGTGAACGAGCGCACGGTCGACCCTCGGAGTGCGCTGATCCTCTGGCAGGCCGGCCTCGTCGGTCGCGTGGAGTATCGACACGACGGGTTCGGAGAGAATCGCCTCGGTCTCTCCGTGCTGCAAGCGACGTTGCTCGCGAGATACTCCCCGGATCACGAGGTGGTCATCTACGAGGCGTCGCCGTACTCCGTGATCGCGCCCTCGATCCGACGCACGTGCCTGCGAGACCTGCTCGCTTCGAAGTTAGAGGCGACGTCCACCCTCCTGCTGCCGCCCGTGCCCTCCCGGGCGAACGAACCGATGCTACGTCGCCTGGGGATCGATGTGGCCAGTCTTCAAGGAACGGCGGCCGGCGACGGCGATTCCCGTTCGGGTCCGTCCGGCCCCCCACCCTCGGTAGGCACTTCTCGGCCGGCGGGCGAACGCGCGTTAATTTAGACGAAGCGGTATTTCGGCCGTGTCCGCCGCGCGTCGTCTCGCCGCCGTCATGTTTACCGACATGGTCGGCTACACGG
>JASHWZ010000211.1 GCA_030043865.1 Thermoplasmata archaeon
TCCACCGAAGGGGGGACGTAGGTCGTTATGGCGAAGGCACGCGTGGGACTCTACGCGGTCCAGGGGGAGGCTCTCACGCGCACGCACAAGTCGTGTCCGAAATGCGGTCCCGGCGTCTTCCTCGCCGAGCACGGCGACCGCCGATCGTGCGGTCGATGTGGTTACTCCGAGTCCAAGGGGAGCCCCGTGCCGAAGGCAAAGCCGGCGAAGGCTCCGAGCGAGCCCAAGGCGGCAGCGCCTCGGGCACCGGCCGCGGCTCCGCCCGCGGCGCCCTGAGCGTCGCCTGTTCGATCGGCTCGATGCGGGAGCGGAACGCGGCTCGTTGGCCTGCCGGAACCGACGGAGCGGCGAGGCCAGCCGGGGACGAAGACCGTAATATCGCGGGACGTTCCGCCCCCACGTCGACCGCGGGCCCGTAGTATAGCTTGGACATCACGGAGGCCTCCGGAGCCTCAAACCCGGGTTCGAATCCCGGCGGGCCCGTCACAACCTTTCCTAGAACCCGTGCCCGCGCTCTACGGTGCCTGGGAGTCTCGCGGCTTTCCCGAAGAGTCGCTGGGCAATTCCTCCGGGCCGAAGGATTCGGAAGTGGCCCGCGAATCGATCACCGGCCGGCAGGGCGATTCACCGAGTCGACGCGGACGATGGCGCCGGCAAGCCCCGGGGGGAGTAGTTACACGACGTGTAGTTATTTATCTATACATGATTCGTTTACATGATACATGACGGTAGTACAAACCCGGCTGCCCGAGCTCGAGTACGAACTGCTGCGGAAGCGAGCCCGTGCCGAGCATCGCCCGATCCAGGACGTCGTGCGGGCGGCGATCCGTGCGCACGTACTCGATGACACGGTGAATCCCTCGGAACCCATCTTCCGCGAGCTCGCGCATCAGAAAGGGGTCCGGGGCAAGGACCGCACGGCCGAACATGTCGACGAGCTGCTCTACGCTCCGCCATGATCTTCGTCGACACCTCGGCCTGGTACGCGCTCCTCTGCGAACGGGCCAGCCAACGACCCGAAGCGACGGCGACGTTCGCCGAGATCGAGAAGGGTCGGTTCGGAGCTCCCGTGACCACGGACTACGTCCTCGACGAGACCTTCACGCTGCTCCGTCAAAGGGTGGGCCTGACTCCGGTCGCCCGATTGTCCGGCCTGCTCCGAGAGAGCCCGTCGATACGTCGGATTCGAGTCAGCGAGGCGGTCTTCGAGGAGAGTCTCCAGATGATGCTCTCGCATGCCGACAAGAAGTGGAGCTTTACCGACTGCACGAGCTTCGTCACGATGCGCGAGACCCGCATTCCGCGCGCGTTCACGTGGGACCACAACTTCATCGAGGCCGGTTTCGAGATACTTCCTGGCGGCAAGTCCTGACGCCCTCTGGCCGTCGTCTCGTCGTACGGGTCGGGCTCGAACGCCGCGCCTTTGACCCCGGACCCCGACATCGGCTTCAAGGTGCACGCCCATCATCGGAGCGACCCGAAAGCTGAGGAATCGACGGTGACGAGGGAAGAGGAGGAGTCCAAGGAGGCGGCCGAGGAAGGCGCCCTCCGAAAGTCGTTGGTGGAACTGAAAGCCCGGGTCGACTTCCCGAATGAGGTCGCGCGACGCTTGGAAGAGTCTGGGGCGCGCTTCGAGTCAACCCTGCACCAGCGAGACGTGTACTTTCTCCGAGTTCAGGGTAGGCTCAAGCTGCGGATCGAGCGACCCGGGAGAGATCAGCTGGTCTGGTACGACCGCCCCGATGTCGCCGACACTAAGGAGAGCCACGTAGTGCTGACCGCCCTCCCGCCCGGCCACGGACTGGAACCCGTTCTCAGCTCCGCGCTTGGCGTGCGAGTCGTCGTATCGAAGGTCCGACGCGTGTTCGCCTGGCGAGGAACGCGCGTCCACCTGGACGAGGTCGAGGGTCTCGGGGCGTATCTCGAGTTCGAGCGGACGCTGCCTCACGGCGCCCTCGCGATGCCCGCCCATTCCGAGCTGCGTGCCATGATGGCGGAGCTTGGGATTCCCGGGGACGCTCTTCAATCCGGGTCATACTCCGACCTGCTGCACCCCGGGCCATCGACGCCCGCGCCGCAGTCGGGCTAGGAGTCGAGGAAGCGGGCGACGCAAACGCTCGTGATCGGCTCGCTCGACGTCGTGTGGGTTCCGGTCGAGTCGACTTGGCCGTCCCGGCAGCCGGAGTCAGAGCCCCTCTTGGCGGGTTCGAATCCCGGCGGGCCCGTCCCGTCAGGGAAAGGTGCCGTCGCTGACCGACACCGCCCCTTTGGCCGCTGCTCCGGCCCCGCCGAAGGTCGGACTCCTGGTCGGTTCTCGGTCCCTCCCCGCTCGCGAGCCCCGCCAAGACGATCCGCCGGTACGGGGTCCCAGAGCTCCCCGAATGTATCGTCAACCGGAAACGGCCGGGGCCGCCGGTTTTCGGAAGACGAAGTCGAAGGTAGGCGGGAACGCGCGCATCAGCGGGTAGAAGCGGCGCCATCGGTGCGGGATGACCTCGATCGAGTAGTTCGAGCGGTATACCAACGGATCCCGGAAGCCGACGGCCGCCGCATCCCGTTTGAGCTGCCGGGGGCCCACGCGAAACCAATCCACATCGCCCTCTTTCCACTCCCTCGCCTTGAACCGGTGGAAGTACCTCCGACCCAGCTCCGCGGGAAGATACGACTGAAACGGGAGCATACTGTGGGACTCGATCGGGTAGTACATGTTGGGCATCTGCCCAACCAGGGCCCCGCCGGGCTTGAGCACGCGATAGATTTCCGAGAGGCACTGCCGCCGGGTGGGGGGAGGGAAGTGTTCGTAGACGCTCAGCAGCGTCACCACGTCGAATGTCCCGTCCCCGAAGGGAATACTTTGGGCCCCCGCCCGGGTGATCGTGATTCCTTGGTGTTCCTCGACCGCCTGCTTGAGGCGGGGGTCGATCCCAGCGAACTCGATGCCGGTCTCTACTTCCAACCGGGCGGTGATGTCGCCCGCAAAGGCCCCGACATCCAACCCCGAGGCGGCCCCCGGAGCGAACCGGCGAATCAACGAACCCACGCGCGCGGAGAGCTCCTTGTCACGATTCTCGCGAAGCGCCTCGGTCCACATTGACGGGTCAGAACTGGGCGATCGGCCGTTCATGCGCTTCCCCGATAGGAATTCGGACGCCGTGCGAACGCCATTCTCGGGCCCCGTGCCGGGTCAATCTAAGCATGCCGCTCGTATGAAAAACACTCGGCGGTCTTCGAAACGATCCGCCGTACGCCGCGGACCGGGCGGGTCGGCCGTGTCCCCTCGATGGGCCTGGCCGCTGGGACTCAGGCGTGTGTCTTGGTGCGCGAGGAGGCGGAGGACGCCGACCGAAGCTGCTCGAGCCACTTCGAGATCGTCTCCACGAGATACTCGCCCCCCGACGGGTCGATCAGGAGCTCGAAGTCGGTCACGACCCGGCGGGCGGTTCCGTTATCGCTCATCTCGGGCACGAGGCTGCCGATCCCGATCCGGAGCAGAGGTCCCTCCGAGCCCGCGCAGAAGCTCTCCCCGTATACCTGGCGGAACTGCGGGTGGAGACCGTACGGCGGTGCGTCGCGGAGCCTCGGCGGATCCTCGGACATGCCCGAGCGTCCGAGGCCCGGCCTAATGAACCGTTCGTTGGACTCCGCGCGAGCGAGCGTCGGTCGGGCGTCGCGTCAGAACAGGTCGAGCAGTTGGCAGGCGAACGGACGACCGTCGGACCGGAGCCACTCGTAGAGGTCGCGTCGGCGCAGCGCCGGCGCGAGTGGGCAGGCCATCATCACGCCGTAGGAGGGGGCGAGTGGTCCGAACCGGGCGAGCTCCGGGTCGTCGTCGCCTCCGAACCACCCGCTGCCGAGGACTAGCCAACGGGCGCGGGAGCGTCGCTCCAGCATCGCCATCAAGGCCGCACGAGCGGCCGGCGTCGGAGCGATGACCTCGGCCGCCCGGTTCCAGGTCGGGTGCGCTTCGAGTGTCGCGTAGCCCTCGATTCGACCCCGACGCTCCGCAACGAACAGATTGCGCGCGGCGACGTTCCCCGAAAGGAAACGGAGCCGGTAGGACCGAGGGCTCCTCTGCGCGAACCCCAAGGACTCGGCGTTCGCCCGTCGATGAAGGCGCGCCAGCGCGGGGACGTCGGACGCACGCGACCGTCGCACTCGGTACCCCCGAGGGGACCTGGTCACCGGTCGGTTCACGT
>JASHWZ010000212.1 GCA_030043865.1 Thermoplasmata archaeon
TCCCTCGATCCGGACGCCCTTACGGCGCTACGCGGTGGCCGCGGGCGTCCTGTTCCTCGTCGTGCTGATCTTCTCGGGCGGCAGCCTCGTGCCGTACAGCACCCGCGACCAGTTCGCGCTCGCGGACTCGATCACGACGGAGTCTCCGCTCAACGTCGACCAGAACAGCTACGAGCTCGGCCTCTGGGCGCACTCGCACCTCACGAGCTCGACGTTCGTCTGGGGCGACACGCTGACCCTGTGCGTCTTCGGCGGGTACGGCCAGTTCAACATGCAGTACGACCAGTACATGCTGTACAACGGCAGTTCGTTCAACCCGGTCGTCTGGGCGTTCGTCTCGGTCGGCTCGTTCGTCGTGATCGACAAGTACATGACGACGACGACCCCGCAGTTCCCCGGTCCTACGAGCGACCAACCGACGGCGCCCCTCACCGAAGCGCAGCTCGAGAAATTCAACAACCCCGCGATCTTCGACCTGGTCTATCAGGATTCGACGTTCACCATCTACCAGGTCATCGACGTCCCGTGAGACCGGGGGTCGGGCGAGCAGTCCCCCGGACGGCCGGGGGGGCCGAGGGCGCCCCGGGGGACGGTTCCGTCCGGGTTGCGGTGACGGGAGCGGTGATAGTTATACGACCCGGCCGGCCTCTCTCGTTCGTCGGGTAACCGGACATGGGTTCGCTCCGGATCTGTCTGCTCGCTCCCGATTTTCTGCCCGTCTGGGGCGGGGCGGGGACGTACGCGGTCGAGATCGCGCGGGAGCTCTCCAGCCGGGTCGACCTGACGATCCTCACGCTCGAGCGGGAGAGCGCGAACGGCGCGTTTCCGAAGGAACGAATGGAGGAGCTACTGGACCACCGGGTCCGAGTGGAGGTGATCTCGACCGCGCGGGACAATTTCCGCTACAACGCCGCGTTCCAGCTCGCGGTCCTCCGCCGCTTGCCCGCGCTCGCGCGCGAGGAGAGGTTCGACCTCGTCCACTCCCAGCACGCGCACATGCCGGACGTGCTCTACCGCCGCTTCGACCGTTCGATACCGGTCCTGCGCACCGTCCATAGCACGATCGCCGGCCAGCGCGTCGGGATCGACCTCGCCGAGCGGTTCGGCGGCGGTCTCGACTCTTCGGAGCACTGGCAGATCGCGCTCGAACCGCTCCTGCGCTACGCGGAATGGATGACCCTGCGCGACTCCGACCAGATCGCGACGGTCTCCCACTTCATGGAGGGTCAACTGGCCGCGCTCGGCGTGCCGCGCTCTAAGATCCGTGTCGTGTACAACGGAGTGCGCGTCGACCGATTCCGGCCCGACGCGCCGGGGCGGCGCCCGCTCTCGAACGGCGCCGGGGGGCCGATCGTCCTCTACTCCGGCCGACCGACCTTGATGAAGGGGATCGGCGTCCTGATCGAAGCGATCCCGAGGGTGCTTCAGGAGGTGCCGGACGCCCACTTCGCGTTCGCCGGCGGCTCGGAGGCGGAGTTCCAGAGCCTCACGCGAGGGCGGGACTTGCCCCCGGACCGCATCCATCTGCTGGGGCGCCTGCCGTACGACGACCTTCCGGGCGTGTACGAGTCGGCCGATGTCGCGGTCGCGCCGACCTTCGCGGATAACGTCCCGTTCTGGGTGATGGAGGCGATGGCGTCCGGCGTGCCGGTGGTCGCCTCGCGCGTCGGGGGGATTCCCGAGATCGTCGCGGACGGGAAGACCGGGTTGCTGGTCACTCCGGGCTCGCCGTCCGAGCTGGCCGACTCGGTCGTGGCTCTCCTCAAAGACGAAGAGCGTCGGCGCGCGCTCGGGCAGGCGGCCCGGACCGAGGTCGTGGACCGGTTCACCTGGGCGCGGGCGGCGACCGAGACGGTGCAGCTGTATCGGTCCACGGTCGACCATCTCGCAGAAGGGTCGTCTGCTGTCCAGTCCCCCGCCGTCGCGCTCTAGCGACCGGTGGCCCGACCGCCGGCCGGACCGGCACGACCGGTCACGGTCCCCGCCCGACGCGGCGGGGTCCGAGCGCAGGGCCCTCCAACCAGGACTTGAGCGACACGGTCGGGCGGTACCCGATCTTCCGCGCTCGGCCGATACGGGCGACGGAGTGACGGATGTCGCCGGGTCGGGGGGGTCCGTGCCGTATCGGGCGTCCAGGGTCGAATCGATCGCGGATCCACACGGCGAGGTCCCCGATGCGAGTGGGCGCCCCGGAGCCACAGTTGAAGGTCCCGCCGTTGCCCCGGCCGTCCAAGAGGAGCGTCATCAGCTGGACGACGTCCGACACGTGCACGAAGTCCCGGGTCTGTCCGCCGTCGCCTTGGACCGTGAGGGGGCGGCCCCGCCGCGCGTCGTCGAGGAATCGGCGGATCACCCCGACGTACGGGTTGTTCCGTTGGACGTGCTCGGAGTAGACGTTGAACGGGCGTACGATCGCCACGTCGAGGCCGTAGAGGTCGTGATAGAGCCGAGCGTACTCCTCTCCGACGGATTTCGTCAATCCGTACGGGCTGATCGGGTGGAGTGGCTGGTCTTCGTCGATCGGCACACGGTCGGGCGTCCCATAGACCGCGGCCGACGAGCAGAAGATCACCCGCGCGTCGCTCTGCCGAGCCGCCTCGAGGACCCGCACCGAGCCGAGCACATTGGTCCGGGTCACCCGGGGAGGGTCGAGAACGCTCTCCTGCACCGAGATACGAGCGGCAA
Organism: Thermoplasmata archaeon; assembly: GCA_030043865.1. GTDB lineage: Archaea > Thermoplasmatota > Thermoplasmata > Lutacidiplasmatales > UBA184 > Lutacidiplasma. Next base: position 2,686 of record JASHWZ010000212.1, read on the forward strand.
GGTGGCAGAGCACGTCGAAGCCCCGCAGCGCTCGGATCGCACGGAAGGATGCGACGTCGAGCCGTCGTGAGACGTGCCGGGGGCGGATGTCGAACCCGACGACGGTGTGCCGAGCGGCGAGACGGGTTCGCAGCGCCGAACCGATCTGACCGGACCCACCGGTGACTGCTACGCGCGTGGCCGAACGATGCCGGCGATATCTTAAGTAAACGTCGTCGCCCAAGGTCCACCGAGGAGGCCGACCGAGGTGGCCCGCGAGCACTCGGTGGCGGCGAACGTCTTCGGCCGCTACGATGTACGCGGACGATATCCCCAGGAATTCTCCCCCGATGTATGTCGGAGGATCGCGGACGCCCTCGCCTCGAGCACGCGCCGCTCGTTCGTCATCGCGCGCGACAGTCGAACGGCGTCGGCCCGCCTCGCGACCGAGGTCGTGCGACGACTCCGCGCGGACGGCCGACCGGTACTCGAGCTCGGTGTCCAGCCCACCCCGGTCGTCGGGTTCGCGAGCTCACACCTCCGACTCGTAGGGCTGGCGTTCACCCCGTCCCACAACCCGGTCGGTTACGCCGGGGTGAAGGCGTTCGCTCCCAGCGGACGAGCGTACGCGGATGAGTGGACGACCGTTCGGCGCGCGTTCGAGCGGCGGGCGCGCCCGGGCCGGTCCACCGGTCGGGGGGCTCCCGGCGGTCGCGGACCCGGGACAGCGCCCGGGGTGCTCGAGGCGTACCTCGATCACGTCACCGCCGGGCAGCGCAGTCGACAGGAGGTCGTCGTCGACGGGCGCGGAGGCGCCACGACCCGGATCGCCCCTCGGGCCCTCCGCGCGATGGGCGCCACCGTTCGCGAACTACATCCGGAGTTCTCGGCCCGGTTCCACGGACGCTCGCCGGAACCGTTGCCCGAGAACGTCCGGGACCTCGGTCGGCGGGTCCGGGCGACCGGTGCCGCCTTCGGGGTCGCGTTCGACGGCGACGGCGACCGCGTGGTGTTCGTCGACGAGGGGGGTCACTGGGTCGAGCCCGAGGTCATCGGCACGTTCCTCCATCACTGCCTCTCCTCTCCGGGGAGACCCCTCGTGGCCTCCGCGGACGCGTCGCAGCGCTGCGAGTCGGAGGCGCCGACCGTGCGCTCGCGAGTCGGGAGTCGGTACCTGACCGCGACGATGCGGCGTCATCGATCCGAGGTCGGGTTCGAGGCGTCCTCTCACTTCTACCTCCGGCGCTGGGGCCCGAACTCGGACGGGATCCTGACCGCCTGTGTCGTCGCGGACCTGCTCGACCGCCGCCGGACCACGCTCGGGCGCCTGCGTCGGTCGTTCGGCCCGATCGTCCGCGACCGCCAGGTGCTGGACTTCCCTTCACGCTTGGCGGCTCGACGCCACGTACGGGAGCTAATCGCCGCGCTTCGGCCGACGCCCGAACGCGGGATCGACGGACATCTCCTTCGCACGGCGGAGGGGACGGTCCTGTTCCGGCTGTCGAACACGCAGCCGTCCGTCCGTCTGACGTTCGAGCCCCGGGCGGGTGGGAGCCTCGCCGCCCTCCGACGGACCTGGGCCCGTGCGGTCCGGTCGGCGCGCTGACGGAGCCCCCGGAGACGCGGACGCGCGGGGGAGGGACCCGTTCGCGGGTCCCAAACCGGGAGATGCATCGAGACGGCGACATTCTTAAGGCGCAAGGGAACTCCGGCGGCCGTATGTGCGGCATCGCCGGGTACGTGGGCGCGCGCCCCGCGGCCCCCATCCTGCTGGACTCGCTGCAGCGGCTCGAGTACCGTGGATACGACTCCTGTGGTATCGCCGTGCTGGGCGACGCCGGGGTCTTCGTCCGACGGAGCGTCAGCCCGATCTCGGAGTTTCGGAACGAGGTACTCCCGGCCGCCCCGGAGGGGACAATCGGCCTCGCCCATACTCGCTGGGCGACCCACGGGCGAGCGGACCTCGCGAACGCGCATCCGCTCGTCTCGTGCGACGGGAAGATTCTGGTCGTCCACAACGGGGTGCTCGAGAACGCGTTCGAACTGCGGGACCGATTGATCGCCCAGGGACACCGCTTCACGTCGGAGACCGACTCCGAGACGATCCCGCATCTGCTTGAGCAGGCCCTCGCGGAGGGTCGGACGATGGACGAGGCCGTCGCAAAACTCCCCGAGCAGCTGGTCGGGTCCTATGCGATCGTCGCGATGCGCGAGGGGCACGACGAGCTCTACCTGCTCCGGAGCGGCTCCCCGCTCGTGGTCGGTATCGGGGATGGGGAGTACTTCCCCGCGTCCGACATCCCGAGCTTCCTCCCGTACGCCCAGCGGGTCATCTACCTCCACGAGAACGACCCGTTCGCCGTCGGTCGAAAAGGGATCCGACGCCTCGGCAGCGGAGGGACCGCCGCGGAGGCCGTCCCGCCCCTTCCGCAGCCGGTCTCGCTCAACGTCGAGAGCGTCTCGAAGGGCTCGTTTGAGCACTTCATGATCAAGGAGATCATGGAGCAAGTCGCCGCGATCGCGCGGCTGACCGATGCCCCACCGCCGTCGCTGGCCACCGCGGCGGAGCTGATGCGGGGCGCCTCCTCGGTAAAGTTCGTCGGCGCGGGGACGAGCTACCACGCCGGCCTGTTCGGCCAGTTCCTGATGGGTACCCTGTTGCACACGGACTCCGAAGCGTGCGTTTCGAGCGAGTTCGAGTTCCGAGCGGACACGCTCCGACCGGGGTCGGTCGTGATCGCGATGTCGCAGTCCGGTGAGACGGCGGACACGCTGCAGGCGGTCCGGTTCGCCCGCGACCGGGGCGCCCGCGTGATCGGCCTGGTCAACTCCGAGAGCTCCTCGCTCACACGGGCCGCGGATGTCGTGATCCCGCTGCGGTCCGGGCCAGAGCTATCGGTGGCGGCCACGAAGTCGTACACCTCGCAGCTCGTCGCCCTCAACCTGCTCGTCGAGCATCTCGCGGCCGACCCGACCGGCGTGGCGCGCACGATCCTGCAAGCGCGCGACTCGCTCTACGAGCTCACCTCCGATTCCGCCCGCAGTTACATGGCGTCCCTGGCTCACAGCCTCGCGCGCCACAACCACCTCCTCCTGATCGGCCGAGGGGGCCACTACGTCACGGCGCTCGAAGCGGCGCTGAAGATCAAGGAGGTCGCCGGTTTCGCATCCCAGGCATTCCCGGGCGGCGAGATGAAGCACGGTCCGCTCGCCCTCGTCGGGGAGGGATCGCCGGTGATCCTGTTCTACGACCGGAGCCAACTCGCGCGCGCCGAACTCGCGGCATCCGAACTTGGGACCCGCGGTGCAGCGATCTACACGGTCGGACCGCAACCGCTCCGCAGCTCCTCGCTCCACATCCGCGTGAACGATGCGGGCGTGGCGACCCCGATCGCCCAGATCGTGCCGATGCAGCTGCTCGCCTACGAGCTCGCGAAGTTGCGCCAGCTCGACCCGGACCACCCGAGGAACCTCGCGAAATCCGTCACTGTCCTCTAGGCCGAGTTGACCGCGTCGACGCACCCCCCCGAGAGCCGCCGCGCATGAGCTCCGGCGAGCCGGTGCGCGTGCGGGCCGCTCGCGAGTCGGACCTCGCGACGATCGCGGCGATCGGCGCGGAGTCGTTCTCCGGGCTGCGTCCGCTTGCGGCCGCGGAGCGGTGGGTGCGCGCTTGCTGGGGCGCCCAGCCCCGAATGCGGTACTGGGTCGCCGAACGATCGGGCACGATCGTCGCGTACATCCTGTGGATGGAGAAGGGCGGGTTCCGCGCCGAGGCGGTCGTCGAGCTCGAACAGATCGCCGTGCGCTCGACGCTCCGAGGCGCGGGGATCGGCGGGGAGCTGATCCGACGCTCTCTCGAGGAGCTCTCGCGGTCGATCGACGGCGAGGGTCGACGCGTGAAGGTGGTGGAAGTGACGACCGGCTCCGAGCAAGGCGCGGTCGAGTTCTACCGCCGGACCCTCGGGGCGGAGGTCGTCGCGAAGGTCCCCGGGCTGTTTCGCGGCGACGAGTTCATTCTCATCGCTCGACCGAAGCCGGACCCCACGCGATGAGCTCGGCGGCCCCGCGCGACGGGACGTCGCGGGAAGCTCGCGTGCCTCGGGGGTCCGCGGACGCGGTCGTGCTGGCCGCCGGCCGTGGGGTTCGACTCGGCGCTCTCACCGAGCGCACACCGAAGGTGCTCCTCGAGGTCGACGGTCGGGCGTTGCTCGATTACCACCTGCTCGCGCTGCGTCGCGTCGGAGTGCGACGGGTGATCCTGGTCGTCAATTACCTCGCGGAACAGGTCGAGCGCCACGTCGACGGCGGGCGGCCGTTCGAGCTCGATGTCACGACCGTCCGACAACCCGAGCCCCGGGGTACCGGGGACGCCGTGCGGGTCGCGATACCGTTCGTCCGCACCGACCCGTTCCTCGTCAGCTATGCGGACGTCTTCCTGCCGAACGAAGACGTCGTGCTTCAGGAACTGCTCGTCGACGATCGGGCGAAGATCGTCGCGGCCGAAGTGCCGAACGGTGGGAGCTTCGGGCGGCTCTCGACTCGTCGGGAGGGCGAGCACGTCCTGCTCGAGGGCCTCGAGGAGAAGGACGGGCGGGCGGTACCGGCGCTCGTGAACGCGGGTCTCTATCTATTCCCGAAATCGATCCTCACGACCGTCGCCGGGCTCACGCCGTCCGTTCGGGGGGAGTACGAACTGACCGACGCGGTCCGCGCGTTCGTCGGTCACGGGGGGGAGATGCACGTGGTGTCCGTCTCCGATTGGGTCGACGCGGGTACGGCGGAGAGCCTCGCCCGCGCCGGGGAGCTCGCCCGACGCACGCGCCGTTGACCCGGCGCCGCACAGGCACCGGCCGACGCGGTCGTGCGACGCGCGGGAGGCGCCCGGTCCGGCGTGCCGCCGCCCTCGAAACATACTGATAAGAGGCACCACGAACTCGAAGGAACGGAGGACGTTTGGCGGCCCGTTCTTCTCGTCCTACCGAGAAGGCGGTGGTCTTCGACCCGGGGGCGCTCGTCGCCACCACCGTCCTCGCGCTGCTGTTCACGCTGGCGGCCGAGTTCAAGGTGGAGTGGGCGACGATCCCGCTCGGGTTCTTCGTCTTGTTCGTC